>JBBRXQ010000351.1:0-3486 GCA_038238515.1 Sphingomonadales bacterium
GCGGAAGGAATACCGCCGCCAACACGCCCGGCTTTCCGAACAAGGCACGCTGGCCTTTGTCCGCCAGTCTGATGACGCAGACCTTAGCGGCTGGATCGATCACTTCCTCGCGCTTGAAGCGCAGGGCTGGAAAGGGCGCGCAGGGAGCGCGCTGGCCTGCGCAGACCAGACTGCCGGGTTGTTTCGTCAGAGCCTGATCGGCGCAGCGCAGCGCGGCCAGCTTGAGCGGCTGAGCCTTACCCTTGATAGCCAGCCAATCGCGATGCTGGTCAATTTTCTGGCAGCGCCGGGCGCGTTTTCGTTCAAAACCGCGTTCGATGAACGCTTTGCCCGGTTCTCGCCTGGCGTGCTGCTCCAGCTTGAGAACCTCGCGCTGCTTGAGCGCGGCGAAATCCATTGGTGCGATAGCTGCGCGGCGGCGGATCATCCGATGATCGACAGCTTATGGACAGAGCGCCGCCGGATCGGTCGCTTCTCGGTCGCTATTGGCGGAAAACTGCGCCGCGCCGCTTTTGGGCGGCTCGTTCAACTTGAGCTTGCACGCACGCCAACGGGAATTTCATGACTGCGCCCATTCCGCAAGTGGTGTTTGATCAGGCGGCGTTTGATGAGGAGGCCCGCGCGGCCTTTGCTGATGCGTATCCCGAGCAGGCGCACAAACTGACGCATCAACTTGGCGATCATCCGCTGCTGGGGCTGGAGGCGCTTGCCGCCCTGGCCGAAGCGCTACCGCCTGCATCGGTAGAATACAATCGCGCGCAGCTGCCTCTAGGGCTCAATGGCGCAAAGGCACCTGCCAATGGTCTTGGCATCGGCGAAACCATCCGCCTGATCCAGAGCACCGGCAGCTGGGCCGCTCTCAAGAATATCGAGCAAGTCCCCGCCTACCGCGACTTGCTCCATACATTGCTAGAAGAAATGCGTCCGGTGATCGAGGCGCGCACCGGCGAAATGCTCCGCCCGCAAGGGTTTGTGTTCATCACCAGCCCTGATGGTGTCACCCCGTATCACTTTGATCCCGAGCACAACATTCTGATGCATCTGGCGGGCGCCAAGACGATGACCGTGTTTCCGCAAGGCGATGCCCGTTATGCCCCCGATCAGACGCATGAAGGCTATCACACCGGCGGCGCGCGCGAATTGTTTTGGCGCGATGATCTGGCCGAGGGCGGCCATGCTTGGAGCCTAGCCCCTGGTGAAGCGCTCTATGTGCCGGTGATGGCGCCGCATCATGTGCGCAATGGCCCCCAGCCCGGCATTTCGCTTTCGATCACCTGGCGCTCAACATGGAGCTTTGAAGAGGCCGACGCGCGCGCTTTTAATGGTATGCTGCGCCGCGCCGGGCTCAAACCGCGCGCGCCCGGACGCTGGCCGGCAAAAAACCGGCTGAAGGCGGCGGGGTGGCGCGCCATGCGCAAGTTTAAATCTGAGCGTTGACGTTAACGGCAAGGCGCGCCATGCGCAACGGCCATGACTGAATCAACCGATCCCGCCGCGCTCGTTGAGAGCTTGCTCCACCTGCTCGACGTGCAAGATACCGGGGCCGATCAATTTGAAGGCCGCCGTAAACAGGGCGGCGTAGGACGCGTGTTTGGCGGACAAGTGATCGCGCAGGCGCTGGCCGCAGCCGAGCGCACGGTGGCGGATGATCGCCCCGTCCATTCGCTGCACGCCTATTTCCTGCGCGGCGGCAACGAAGACTTTGCGATCGATTTCAAGGTTGAGCGCGATCTGGATGGCGGCAGCTTTTCCAATCGCCGGGTCGTGGCCAGCCAACAGGGCACATCGCAAGAGGTCAGGCCGATCTTGACCATGGTCGCGTCATTCCACCGCGCCGAGAGCGGCAAGCATCATGCCGATCTAATGCCGCAAGTGCCCGCGCCCGAAGACCTGCCCAGCGAACGCGAGCTGCGGATCAAATATGCCGAGCATCTCTCTGAAAACGCGCGACGCATGATGCTGTCTCCGCGCCCCATCGAATTGCGCTCGGTCGAGCCGCGCCACTGGATGAGCGCCGAGCCTGCGCCGCCAGTCTCGCACACGTGGATGCGCGCAGTGGCCCCCCTGCCCGATGATCCGAAGATTCACCGCGCGGTGTTGGCTTATGCCAGCGACATGACCCTGCTCGGCACCGCCACGCTGCCGCATGGCCTAAGCTGGACCAAAGGCAACATCATGGGGGCCAGCCTTGATCATGCGATCTGGTTTCACGAAGCATTCCGGGCGGATGAGTGGATGCTTTATGTTTGCGACAGCCCGTGGGCCGGGCACGCGCGCGGCTTTAACCGGGGTCGCATTTTCAGCCGCGACGGGCGGCTGATCGCTGATGTGACGCAAGAAGGGCTGATCCGTCCGCTGGAGAAAAAGGCTTAAAGCGCCGCGAAATTGAGTTAAGCAGATGGATTGTAGAAATCGTAGACCACTTGCGCCACCCCCGCGCTGACGCCGGGCGCGCGCTGCAAATCCTCTAAGCTGGCGGCGCGCACTCTGCTTGCTGTGCCAAAATGCAGCAGCAGCGCGCGCTTGCGCGCGGGGCCAATGCCGGGAACTTCATCAAGCGGGCTGGCACTGATCGCGCGGCTGCGCTTGGCGCGGTGCGCGCCGATGGCAAAGCGGTGCACCTCATCGCGCAGCCGCTGGAGGTGGAACAGCACGGGTGAGGCTTCGGGCAGCATTTTTTCGCGCCCGTCCATGAAATGAAACACTTCGCGCCCGTCGCGCCCGTGGTGCGGGCCCTTGGCGATGCCGATCAGCATGACATCCTCGATGCCCATCGCCTCCAGCACGCCGCGTGCGGCAGACATCTGGCCCTTGCCGCCATCGAGCAGCACCAGATCGGGCCATATTGCCCCATTCTGGCCGCCCTCGCGGTCCGGATCATCCTCCTGCGCACGCGCAAAGCGGCGCTCGAACACTTCGCGCATCATCGCGAAATCGTCATTGGTCTGCGCGGTCTTGATATTCCATTTGCGGTACTGGCCGGTCACGAACCCGTCCGGCCCGGCCACGATCATCGCGCCCACGGCATGCGCGCCCTGCACATGGCTGTTGTCGTAAACTTCCACGCGCTGCGGCGCTTCACCCAGTTCAAGGAATTCGGACATTTCGCGCCATGTTCGCGCCTTGGTGCCGCTTTCGGCCAGACGCCGCTCCAGCGCCTCGGTCGCATTGCGTTGCGCTTGCTCCATCAGCCGCCGCCGGTCGCCGCGCTGAGGCACCGATATTTCGATCTTGCCACCCGCAGCGTCTTGCAAAGCCTCCGCGAGCAAAGCCGCATCGGGCAGGTCGCGGTCGAGCAGGATCAGGCGCGGCGGCGGCACTTCTTCGTAAAGTTGCGCCAGCACACTGGTCATCACCTCAGCTTCATCCAGCCCTTCGGTATGGCTGGGGAAAAACGCGCGGTGGCCCCAATTTTGCCCGCCCCGGATGAAGAACGCCTGAATCGCGACATGGCCGCCCTTCACTGCCAGCGCAAAAACATCAGCA
>JBBRXQ010000352.1:0-3472 GCA_038238515.1 Sphingomonadales bacterium
CATGGTAAATGACGAGTCTCGGCGATGTGCGGCACTTCGCATCAGCCCTTTGCTGCGGCTTTGGCCAGCTTAGCGTCGCGGGCATCGCGCATTACGGCGAAATCCTCGCCCGCATGATAGCTTGAACGGGTGAGCGGGCTTGCCGCGACTTGCAGAAAACCTTTGGCGCGGGCGATTGCGCCGAATGCGTCAAAGGCTTTGGGTGTAATAAAGTCGATCACTTTGGCATGTTTTGGCGTGGGCTGGAGGTACTGGCCTATCGTCAGAAAATCGATCTGAGCCGAGCGCATGTCGTCCATAACCTGATGCACCTCAAGCCGCTGTTCGCCCAACCCCAGCATCACGCCAGATTTGGTGAAAATGTGCGGATCATGCCGTTTGACCTGCTCGAGCAGCCGCAGCGACGCGTAATAGCGCGCGCCAGGGCGGATGGTTGGGTAAAGCCGGGGCACGGTTTCCAGGTTGTGATTGTACACATCAGGGCCAGCTTCGACGATCGATTCAACCGCGCTTTGCGCTTTGCCGCGAAAATCGGGTGTTAGGATTTCAATCGTGGTCGCCGGGGTCATGGCGCGCAGTGCGCGGATGACTTTAACGAACTGGCTGGCGCCCCCGTCGACTAGATCGTCGCGGTCGACCGACGTGATCACGATGTGCTGAAGCCCCAGTTTCGCCGCAGCTTCGGCAACGTTTTCTGGCTCAGCCAAGTCGACTGCGCGTGGCATTCCAGTTTTGACGTTACAAAATGCGCAGGCGCGCGTGCACACATCGCCGAGGATCATGACAGTGGCGTGCTTCTTGGTCCAACACTCGCCAATGTTGGGACACGCTGCCTCTTCGCACACGGTTGTCAGGCCAAGCCCACGCATAAGCGCCCGTGTTTCGTTATAGCCCTTGCTGGTTGGCGCTTTCACGCGGATCCAGTCTGGCTTTCGCTGGCGGGCGGGCTGGGTTTCAGAAATTACGCCGGAGTTTGTGCTCATGCATCCCAGATAGGCGTAAGCTTGCCAGCTTGAAAGTCTGATGTGACGGGGCCAAAGGGCAGTCTATGACAAAATTGCCGACACCCGAGCTTGAACATCTTCTGGATGGCTATCGCCGCTTTCGCGAAGAAGGCTGGAATCCGCGCTTGGAACGCTGGAAGCAACTGCGCGAGGGGCAAGATCCGCAAGTGATGGTGATTGCGTGCTCAGATAGCAGGGTGGACCCCGCGCAGATCTTTGATACCGATCCGGGCGAAATCTTCGTTGTGAGGAATGTGGCCGCGCTGGTCCCTCCGTTTGAGACCAATCCGGGGTATCACGGCGTTTCTGCTGCGCTTGAGTTCGCGGTTCAGGTGCTCAAAGTTAAAAAAATCGTCGTAATGGGCCACGGCGCATGCAGCGGCTGCCGCGTAGCACTTACCCGCGAGATGCACGGGGCCAAGCCGGGTGAAGGCGGCTTTGTGGCAGACTGGATCGGTTTGCTCGACCGAGCACGCGACCCAATTGTTGCGGCTCTTGGGACCAGCGGGCGGGCCGCCGAACGTGCTATGGAGCAGGCGAGTGTTAAAGTCAGCCTCGCCAACTTGCGCAGCTTTCCGGGAATCAGTCGCAAAGAAGCGGATGGCGAGCTTAAGTTGCGGGGCGCTTACTTTGCGATTGCAGATGGAGTGTTGCATCTGCTCGATGAATCCACTGGTGAGTTTGGGCCAGTCACCTAAGCGCGCGGATCAAAAAGGGGCAGCCTCATAGGCTGCCCCTTTTCATTTTGCTGCGCGATTACAGCCTCATTTGCTGGCTTTTTTCGTGGCATACGCTGACCAGAGTTTAGCGAGCGGTGTGCGGATCCCCGCGACTTTGGCAAAAGTGGCCTTTGCCTCTGCAAATTTAGACTCGTCGACTTGAGCGATACCGAGCCTGGTCAACGCACGATCCTGGTCGATCCCGCCTTTTGCTAACGCGAGCATATACATCTCTTCAGCGTTGGCCGTGTCGCCATACGAGAGGAACGCGTCGCCTGTCGCCAGCGCCGTCTTGCCATTGGCCGCAGCCTTCGCATCGCGCGCAAGCCCTGGAAGCGAAGCCTTGTCGGCAGCAACGCGTCCTTTCGACTGACTGAGGGCCTCAGAAATGAACATATCGCTTGGTTTCAGAATACCCTTGGCGACACCGGCTTCTGCAATTTTGAGTACTTCTCCCGGTAGGCGGCGAGGATCGGCCGATTCGATATACTCAATATACTCTCTCTCGACGAGCTTTGGACTTTCATCCAGCGCTCCTGTCCGAAGGAAGAGTCGGCCAAGATCAAGCGATTCTTCTTTGCTGAAATCGCTGAATTCGCGCACGAGCTGGCCTGCGCCAAGAAAGTTGATCGCAGTCGGTTCATGCTCAACCTGAAGAATTGACCATTCAATAGCTTGAGGACCCAGTTTTCCTTTATAAGCGATAAGCTGCGCCCTTTTGTACCAACCCGGCGGGATAGCAGCTCCGGCGGCCTTGCGCACATCGACTGCCTGGCGAAGTGCAGCGAGCCCTTCAGCGGCTTTACCCTGCTGTGCATACGAATCGGCCAACATTTCTGCAGCAGCGTCTTCGGCAATGTTGCCCTGTACCGCCTTGGTCAAAGCATCGACGGCCCCGGGCCAATCGCCTTCTCCGTACGAAAAGTTGCCCAAGTAAAAATTGAACAGTGGGACTTTTGCGGGCTCAAGCAGCCCGCTCTCCAGCATGTTCTTGATGCCGCGCTTACGCATCGGTGTATCATCGATCCAGCCACCAAGCTGAACCGCAAACTGGCCAGCAGCGAGGCGATCCTGCGGAGTTTTCACAGCAGCTTCGGATGCTGCTAGCTCTGCAGAAGCACCGCCTAGCGTCGCTTTTAAGTCCGCATCCGTAGTCCCTTTGGCCTTAGCTGCCGTTGCTGCTGCAATCGACTTCTGAATTGGCCCTGTGGCTGTGACGAATTCTTTCGAATAAGCTGCCTTTGGCGCTTCCTTTTCTTTCGCAGCGGCTGCGGCAGGGACCAAGGCAAGGCCGGCGGAACCGGCGGCGAGCGCAAGGGCGAGCGCTGCATTGGCGCCGTTGGCAAAAGTGAAACGATAAAGCTGCATCCGATTGTCTCCTGTTGGTTCTGTTCATCGCAGCCGGACTTATCCCGCCGCGATGATCCAAACTCTGTTTCCTTGCGCGGTGCTTTGCCGCGATATTGCACCCTTGGCAACGGATTGTAACTGGGCGCAGGTGCGTGAACAGTGTTTGAATGCAAATTCACCCCGCCGTTCAGGCAGGTAACCGCAAATGTGGAAAACGGGCGCTAATGCGCGGGCCTTGCTGGTCTTTGCGGGCCACATGTCGTAGTCTCCTCATACTTCTCCTCAGGAAAACGAAAAAGCCACCACTGTGAGCGACGATACCGGCATCATCGATCCCCCCGCTCCATCGCGCGAGCCTGAGTTTCAGCAGATCGACATCGTCGATGAGATGAAGACCAG
>JBBRXQ010000353.1:0-3470 GCA_038238515.1 Sphingomonadales bacterium
AAGCGCATGGTGAGCGAGATCGAGCGCCACCAGGTCGAGCTCGGCATCGAAGGCCGGCTCACCGAGATGCAGCTGCGCGAGCTGTCGGTTGGCATTGTTCCCGACCGCGCTGCGGTGGTGCCATGGGCATGGCCGCCGATGTTGATCTGGGCGCCATCCAGCGTGGTGACGGGAATGGCGATGCTCGCGCTGCCCACCGCAGGCCCACCGGCGGTTGTCAGTGCGCCCGCCGGAGCAACGCGCATGTGCAGCACGCCAACCTGCCGCGCGAGCGCGAGCATGCTTACGCCCAGCAGGAGGATCACGACCCATGAGACGATATTGGAAACGAGGAGAGTGGCAATCATCGTCGGTTACCTCTGCCGGGCCGCGATCGGCGATGCGGCCAATGCGCCAATGGCGTTAAAAAGAAGCGTAATCGTGAAGAGGCCGATACCGCCAGCGAGCGCCAGCGCCAGATCGAGGCCTGAGCTGGGCGGCCCCGGCAGCAAGCACGGCAGGATGATCGCCGTTAGCGCGACATTGCGCGCCACTAGCAACCAGCTGAGCGGCTGGCGAAGCTGCGAACGGCCACATCCGCAATCAATCTGGCTACGGCCACGCAAAATGTTGATCGCCATCGCGGCAGCAAACACACAGAGCAACGCGGCAGCGGGCACCACTGCGAAGGACTGTAAACCTGCCAGCAGCGCCAGCCCAGTGATCAACTCAACGAAGGGGAGCGCCAATGCCGTTGGCGCTATCAAACTTTCGGGCAACAGCCGGTAGTTAGCCAGAACGCCGGGCAAAAGATCGCGGTAGCGAAGCTTAGAAACCGCAGCTTGCACAAATACCAACCCAACCGCAACCGCGCCCGCCCGGCCAAACATGGCCAAGCCGCCCGCAATCGTGGGGAGGCTATCCGTGCCGATTGCGCCGGTCCAGATCATGAAGGCTCGACCGTGCGCAGCACACCGCCGCCGCCATTCTTTATCTCAAACTTTTCAGCGCCAGTCTTGGCATCAAGGATGCGCACTGTGTCTTCGCCCCCGGTCAGGATTATTTTGGGCGTTGCTTCTTGAGTGATTGCAATGTGTGCTGCGGGCTTATCAAGCACCATGCGGCGGACCACCTTCTTCGCGGCAAGATCCAGTTCCCATATTTCGGTGCAATCCGCCTTCTGGGTCCAATATTCGCCCATGTGCATCAGCACGTAGACATGCTGGGTCGCCGTATGAAGCGCCATGTTCTGACGTCCGCCGGGATACCAATTGATATCGAGTGGTTTGGTATCCGCTTTGCGGACCCCGGCGGCGACCTGAATCGAAAAAGGCTCGGACACCGTGGGAGCCGCGCCGATTGCCGCAGTGTAGATCATCCCAGTATAGGTGATAAACAAGGCCTGTTTCTTGGTCTTATCGAACACGAAATTGTCAAAAATCGGATCATCGGTCGCCGCGAAGAATGGCGCAGTCCGCGTAATAACTGGTTTGGCACCAGTGATCGCCACGGTCGCCATCGAACCGTCGGAGCAGAGCGCGGAAAAGCCCACACCGGGATTAGGGAGCATACTCGCGCAGCCCGGAAGCTCGATATTGCGCACGAATTTGCGCTTGGCCAGATCGATCACGTTCACCGATGAAGCGGGGCTGAGATTGTAAACATACCCTGTGGAGCCATCAGGGCTAACCACAAAATTGTTCATCCGGCTGCCGACCAAGATACGGCCAGGCATGGCGATTTCGGTCTGTAATTTGAGCGTGGCTGCATCGTAGACCGTGACCATATCCTGCCGTGTGCCGCGAAAGCCCTTCGACCAGAATGTTTCCGAAACGTAGTAAGCCTTACCTCCCGGGTCGATATCCATGTCGGCCAGCCAAGAACCCTCTACCAGCCCAACCATCTTACCTGTGTCAGTGTCGAAGATTGAGAAGCCGGGCACGGTGAAGCCTCGGTTTATATAAACCCAGTTTGGCTTTGGCGCTGGAATCGTTGCCGCGGGGCCTTCTACATCAGGCTCAAGCGGCGGAGCCGCAAAGGCGATGCCAGACCCACATGCGATGGCAAGCGCCATTGCAGAAAGGACAGAGCGCCGAATCACAGCAGCGTACTTCGACTTGGCTGAGAAGGTCATTTTGCCGGGCCCCCATTGTACAAAAAACTAAACTGGGACCCAATCTGCAAGCACGCCCAATGGCGCGGCTGCGAAGGTCCGCCACACGCAAAGGTTTGACGGGCGTCCAGTTTTAGTCAAGCGCTTTTTTACCGTCTTATGCCTCTGCTACGCTGCATTCGCGAAGGCCAGCAATCTCGGCCGAGGTGATTGTTTTGGCGAGAGCGATCAGCGCGTGCGAGGCGAGCCGGATGATCGCGGGCATCTTGGCTTCCCATGGTTTTGCATAACCCAAAAATGGGGTCGTCCCCTCCATCGATGCGCTGATATAGAGCGCTACGGTGTGCACATCTTCAGCAGAAAGGGCGGGATTGAGCGCGGTCACGAACTCAGCGATGTAATCATGCACGCGCTGATAGAATGCTTGGATCCGGCCCGCGATGAATTCATTATGGTTGGCCAATGCCCACAGCTCGGTGAACAAACGGGTGGTTCGCTTGCCCGCGATATCTTCAAGGCATAGCACGATGATGAGCCGCAACCGCTCTTCGTCGCAGAGATTTGGTTGGCGAACGCGGGTGTCCAAAATCTTGTCGTAGCGCTCCAGCATTTCGTCGAGCAGGATCTGGACGAGCATTTCTTTGCGGGGAAAATGGTAGCTTACATTGCCGACCTTCATGCCGCTCGCCTTAGCGATTCGGCGTATTGTAAATGCACTTGCTCCTTCTTCAATCAGCACCATGTGCGCCGCATTGAGAATGGCATCAACGGTCTCTGTACCGCGAGCGTAAGTGCCAGGCCGGACAGCGGGGCCTTGAATATTTATCTCGTTCACGACTACATGCCTAACACAGCCGTCAAACCCCTGCCATACCCCACCGGCAGAGAGGGCACCTCGGTGGTAACGGCGGCGGAATGCGCTTGACCGAAACTTGAAGTGTGTCCAGAATTCCGCATTGCAACATCGAGTACAGCAAGCTGTGCCAGAGCCCATTTGGCAGATTGGTATTGGCAAATTGGTATTGGCAAATTAGGCGCGCACTTCAGGGGGTTTTTTGTTTTGATCACGATATCTAAAGCGGGGTTTGTGCTTTGGGCGCTGGCGGCCATGACCGCACCGCAGGCCGCACTCGCCGCCGGCGAGCAGACGTTTTCGGCACAATGTTCGATGTGCCATCAAAAGACTGGCGCAGGCCTTCCGGGCCAATTTCCAAGGATTGCTGGCAGAGTGCCCCAGATCGCATCATCAGCGGGCGGGCGGCGGTATTTGGCGCTGGTTTTGATCAATGGACTTTACGGGCCGATCACTGTCGATGGCCGTGCGATGAATGGCATGATGCCGGCCGCAGGTTCGCTTTCTGATCAGGCCATCGCCGAT
>JBBRXQ010000354.1:0-3468 GCA_038238515.1 Sphingomonadales bacterium
AAACAGCGTGGATTGATGGGGCCGGTTTTGCCTCAAGGATATGGCTATAGCGGCGGCGGCAGTGTCGCTATCCCGCCCAGCGCGCCGATCAAAATGTCAGGTGGCCCCGGGAGCAATTAACGTGGGTTGCTGAGCGAGTTGCCGAGCTTTAGGGATTGCACTCGCCGCAATGCGCCGGATCGGCATCGGCTGCAGCGACCGGGCGTTCCTCGCGGTGTCCGCAGCGCGCGCAGGAGAGGACATCCGCGCGGCTGAGCATCGTCGGTTCGCTGCACCAAGCGCAGGGCAGACCCGTTAGCCGATCGGTCACGCCGTAGCCGGGCGCGTTGCATGACGGGCAGGTGCTGCGCGAGCGGCGGATCAGATCGATCATCGCCCGCTTGACCCCGCGCATCCGCCGGGGATTGCGATGCGCGCGCATGTCAGTTTCAATATGCGCCGCGCCGAGCAGCGCAATCACGGCTTCGAGCGCGGAAGCCAGATCGGGCCAACTGGCCGCGTCCTTGATCAGCGCAAGATCGGGCGCGGGCTGGTTTGCGCGCGATCCCATGACGATCATGCCGTGTTCCGGGAAGCCAGATGCCCTCGCAAATTCAAGCCCAGTTGCGACGTCGCTGATCACCCTGTGGCCGAAGTTCGTTTCAAGCGTCGCCGCGTGGCCGATCAGCTCAAAGCCGACTTGCCGATCGACCAGTAGCAACAGTTCGCGCCCTAGAGGGCAGAACGGGATCGCCGGATGGGGTCCGAAGCTGCCCTCGCTCGCCAGCCCGATCTGGACATCGGGCCTCAGCGCGAAGGCCGCAGCGATCTTTGCCCGCGCCGCATCGAGCGGTGATCCGGTGCGCAAAGTGGTCCGGGTGAACGTGCCGAACGCGTCGGTATCCAACCCGGCCACCAATTCGACCCCAAGGCCCAAAAAGCGCTGCGCCAGCGGGGCGATCACCTGCTCCTTGGCATGCATGGTCGCCAGAACCGCGCGTTCGCCGCTGTAGAGAAGCGCCTGCTCTTTATTCGGACGACCCATGCATCATGCCGCCAGCTCGGCCATCGCCCCTGTGCCGTCGCCATAGGCTTCCCATTGCAGCCCACCGGTATAACGCCATGCCATCGCGCCCGTTTCGTCCAGGGCGAACAGATGCAGCCAGCGGTTGTCAAACAGCGCGCGCACGCCAGCATGCTTTTCAAGCACATCGGTCATCGCTTCGCGCGGGGCCTCGATGCACACGGTCAGCCGCAATGGCTCGTGCGCCAAAGCATGGCCATCGTGAACCGATTGCCATGGCAGGCCGCCGCGCAGCAGCCCGCCGTTACCCTCGATCACGCCAACGCCGCCGACCACATTGTGCAGCAACTTGTTGCCTCCGCCAAACAGCTCGGGGTCAACGCTTGACCCATAATATTGCAGGCTAATCCAGCTAGCGACGACTACCGGCGCGGTCATGATCAGTTCGAGCACGCCAAAGCCAGTGTCTTGTTGCCAATCATAGTCATGCAGAAACGCCCGCCCAGCAAGGTTTTTGCCCGACGTGCGCGGACGCGGCGCGGCAATGAATGCCTTGCATCCTGCCAGAGCCCATTCAGGCCGCGTTTCGGACCAATCGCGGCTGCGCGCCGCGATCTGGCCTTCCCCGCCTGCGCGCGGCAAGCGCAGCGCGCGCTCGCCCCGGGTGAGCGCGCCAGCAGCCTCAAGCCAAGTCCGCGCGCGGGCGAGTTCGGATTGATGCGAGGCTGATGGGAAATCCTGATCGTACAGCGTCACTTCATCGGTGGTCGTATCATGCAGCGCGCCGACGAACAGCGTGGTGGCAGGAACCATGATGCCCGCCTCGATCAGCCCTGCGCGAACCGCCGGATCATTCAGTACGCCGGCCAGCAACCGGGCATTGACCTCTCCCGAATACCCACCGCAGGCCCCGCAATGAAGCCCGCTGGCGTGCGGATTGTTGACCACATTGGCACCGTGGCCCGCCAGCAGCACAAGCGGCGCGAAGTCTTTAGTAAGCGACATGGCGCGCAGAATTCCGACCCCTGCGGCAATCCGCGCCGCATCATCAAGCGCGGGTTCAAATCTGGGTGCAGGATCATTAGGCGCGGGATGATTGACGAGGCCCAGCGCATCGCGCACCAATTTGGCGATGTAAACCGGACCAGTGGCTTCAACAAACGCGAACGAGGACACCGCCGCGAGCTTGAAGCGGCCCCACGCCCGCGTGGCGCGCGATTTATAGCGCAGCGCCAGATCGGCGTCAGTATCATTCGCATTGCCCGAGCGCGATGTGACGCCTGGATTGAGCAGCACCGGCAGCCGCAGCTCGGCCACATCGGAGGCGAAGCGGTGGTGCGAGGCTGTAAACCCGAAGAAGCCGGCAAACCCGAGCGTTTTTATTGAAGGGTCGATCGATTCCAGCGCGCGGCGGAAAACTTCGGAACGGACATCAATGCAGAACGCCGCCTGCAGCGCGGGCGGGCCGGGATCGACCACTGGACCGGGAGACTTCATCGTTGCGGCGAGCTCGCGCTGCGCCGCGCGTTCACAGGCTTCTTGCAAGATTGCATCAACTACATGGTCCCCGCTTGGTGAAAGCGGGCGGCTGTGGGCCTCAAGCGTTTCTTGCCATGCCCCGGTGATCCGGTTCTCATATTGCGCAAACAGGGCCTGCTCCCAAAGCAGGCGAATGGTCAAAAAGTCAGTGATCGTGGCATCCTGCCGGCCGCCAAGTTCGGCCTGCCAGCGCACGTAACGAGCCACTTGCGCCCAGCCGCCGAGCGTGATTAGCAGACTGTGGAAGTATGTCGGCATGGCGAGAGAGCCAAGCCCGATGCGTGCGGAAGCGCTGGCCAGCGTGTTTTCGGGGACATCAGAAGCTTGGGCAACAAACGCCGCGAAGCCCGATAAACCGGCGATTTCTGGCGTGAGATCGTGCGTGGCAACCGCGCGCCATTCGGCATACGCGCCTTTGCTCTTTGGCGCGGCCCAGAGCGATTGTCCTTCATCAAAATAGGCGCCGGCCCAGGCACCGAAGCGATCTGCAATCACGCCGGGCCAATCGATCCCCGAAACCTGCGCCGCCAGATCAGCGATCGTTGGCAAGCGCGCGCCTAGCTGCGCCGGCCGATGCGCTGCGGCTTTCAGCGCCGCGACCGAAACTGGGCGGCCCGCAACAGGGGCGGCTGCCAATGCTGCGGCAAGATCGATATCCTGAAGCGCGCCTGACGCGAGCCGATCCTGATACCACTGACGCGGCATGGTAACCGGCGTGCCAGACGCGCGTTCGAGCAAGGCGGCTGTTTCGGCCAAAGTTTGACCGGTTTGCCCGAGATAAGGATTCACCGCGACGCTGGAGGCCAGCGGCCACATCGGCGGGATGGCAAGCGCGGCGGCTTCGGCAGAGGCCAGCAGACCGGCGCGATGTTGAGTTTGAGCGATTGCAGGATCAGACATTTGGGGAAACTCCGTTGTCATTATGA
>JBBRXQ010000355.1:0-3453 GCA_038238515.1 Sphingomonadales bacterium
CCAAGGCCAGCGCGGTGGACGCCAGCAAAGCGAAAGTGGCTCGGACGCGTATAGTTAGCAGCATGGGCAGGTTCCCCGTTTGAAGTGGTGCCTCCCGCTAGCATGCCCCCCGCTTGCAATCCAATGCCACTGCCACGAAGGGGGCGAATGCTTTGAGCCGCGCTGGGCATCAACACGGTTGACAAGCGAACCACCTTAACGTGTTCTGGTGCTGGAAACTTCAACTCTTACAATCGCGGGGGCGAATGCCATGCGGCGTCTAACTATGGCTTTCCTGCTCGCCTTCGCAGGCGCTGCCTTTGCATCGTCCTCCTGCTTTGCCTCAACCCTGATCACCGGGGCCACGGTTTATGATGGATCGGGCGCAGCCCCGCTCCAAATGGCGGTGCGCATCGAAGGCGATCGCATTGTGGCTGTCGGCGAGCTCAAGCGCCGCAATGGCGAAGCGGAAATCAAAGCCAAGGGGCTCGCACTCGCCCCCGGCTTTATCGACAGCCATAGCCACCATGATTGGGGCGATTACGCCGACCCGGCCATGCCACCACTCCTGGCGCAAGGCGTCACCACCATCGTGATCGGACAGGATGGCGGCAGCGCAGCGCCATTCGCGCAAGTTGCCGCCAAGTTTGCTGCGCGCCCAGCGGCGGTAAACGTCGCTTCCTACACCGGGCATGGATTTTTGCGCGATCAGGTGATGGGCAAAGATTTCAAGCGCACCGCCAGTTCGGCCGAAGTGAGCGCGATGCAGGCGCTGCTCGCCGCCGATATCAAGGCCGGGTCGCTCGGCCTATCCACCGGACTGGAATATGATCCAGGGATCTATTCGGATCATGCAGAATTGCTCAACCTTGCGCAAACCACGCAGGCTGGCGGCGGCCGCTATATCAGCCACATGCGCAGCGAAGATGTCCAATTCGATGCAGCGCTGGACGAGTTGCTCGATTTGGGCCGCAAAACCGGCGTTCCGGTGCAAGTAACGCATCTCAAAATTGGTATGGTGGCTGGCTGGGGCGGCGCGAAGAAAGTTCTCGCCAAGCTTGACGCCGCGCGCGCCGCAGGCATCAAGGTGACAGCGGATGTGTACCCATATGAATATTGGCAATCGACTCTGACGGTCTTGTTCCCAAAGCGCGATTTTACCGACATCGTAGCAGCGCGCACGGCGCTGACAGAACTTACCACCCCGGCGGGGATGTTGCTGGGGTTTTATGCTCCTAACCCCGCATTCGTGGGCAAAACGATCGCAGATATCGCCGCTGAGCGGAACGAAGAACCAGCCGCCACCTACCTCTGGCTGATCCAAACCGCAGAAGCTTGGCGGGTGGCCCATCCAGACGGTGGACCGGTGGAATCGGTGATCGGCACCGCGATGTCCCCCGCCGATGTCGCAGATTTCACAGCTTGGAGATATGCCAGCATCTGCTCCGACGGCGCGATCGGATCGCGCCATCCACGCGGCTACGGCACCTTTCCCAAGATTCTGCGGCTCTATGTTCGCGAACAGCATCGACTGACGCTGGCGCAAGCGGTGCACAAGATGACCGGGCTAAGCGCCGACAATGCCGGGCTGAAAGGGCGGGGCTTGATCCGCCCCGGCTATAAGGCCGATCTCGTGCTGTTCGATCCCGATCGGATCACCGACAAAACCACAGTGAAGGATCCCAACGCATTGGCGGAAGGGGTCGAAAAAGTGCTGGTGAACGGCATACTCGTGTGGGATCACGACAAACCGACCCGCGCCACGCCGGGCAAGTTCCTCACGCGCGGTGCGCTATAGTGCGGCGGCGCGATCTGATCGCCGGCGGCGCTGCGCTGGCGGGTTGGAGCCTATCCAGTGCGCGCGCTGCGCCCGTGCTCTCGGCCAGCAATTTCGGCCTGACGGCGCGCAAAGCCGCGCGGCGCAACGGCTGGATTGAGGTGGATGCCGCCGCGTTTGAAGCCAACATCGCGACGCTGCGCGGCATGATGGGCACGGCGCGGCTCTGCGCGGTGATGAAAGCTGATGCTTATGGCAATGGCATCGCACTGCTGATCCCCTCGATCATCAAGCTTGGCATCCGTGATGTGGCAATCACTTCAAACGATGAGGCACGGGTGGCGCGCGCGCTTGGCTATCGCGGGCGGCTGCTGCGCATTCGCACCGCCACGCCCGATGAGATGGAAGATGCGCTGCCTTTCGCGATCGAAGAACTGATCGGCAATGCCGAGGTAGCTGCGCGGTTCGCCAAGATGGCGCAAGCTCGCGGGCGGCCTTCGCGCGTTCATCTTGCGCTTAACGCCGGGGGGATGAGCCGCAATGGGGTGGAACTATCAGCAACCTATAGTCAGGCCGATGCCCGCGCGATGTTGGCGCTGAAAGCGCTGCGCATTGTTGGCGTGATGACGCATTATCCCAGCGAGGAGGCCGCGGACATTTTGGGCCAGCTTGCCCAGTTTGAAGCTGATGCGGCGTGGCTGGCGCGCGAGGGGCTCGATTTCAATGGGGTGACACGCCACACCGCCAACACCTTCGCCGCGCTCTCGCACCCGGCCACTCGGCTCGATATGGTGCGCATCGGCGGCGCGATCTATGGCGATCCCGGCTCGGTTAAAACCAGCGCGTTTGCTTTGGTGCCCACGATCAAGGCGCGCGTGGCGGCGGTGAACCATTATCCTGCCGGGCAAACGGTGAACTATGATCGCACCTTCCGGCTGGGCCGCGAAAGCTGGCTGGCCAATATCCCAATCGGCTATTCCGATGGCATCCGGCGCGGCTTCAGCCACGCCAACCTCCCTCAATTTCCAAACGAAACAAAGAACGACAGCGCCGTGTTGATCGGCGGCCAGCGCTTCCCCATCGTTGGCCGCGTTACGATGAACACGCTGATGGCCGACGTAACCGGCTGGCAAAATAAAGTCAGCCTCGGCGATGAGGTGGTGCTGCTTGGCGCTCAAGGCACCCAGCGGATTGCCCAAGCCGAATTCGAAGCCAACGGCAGCGCTTATGCTCCGGAAATGCTATCGATGCTTGGCGCCGCAATGCCTAAGGTGCTGAAACTGCATTAACATCGCGCCGCACGACCGGACTGCCCCATTTCGGCCGTCAACCCTCCCGCCCCTTCGTGCCATGTCATTGTTACTTCATATTGTCGTCCCATTTGGTGGTCACGGAAGCCGCATTTTCGGCTCTCGCAATCCTGATTGGAAATTTCTATGAGCACGACGCATGACATCGTCGATACCGCCGTTGCGGCTGGTTCGTTCGGCACGCTTGTTGCTGCCGTGACAGCTGCTGGTCTGGTCGATACCCTAAAGAGCGCAGGCCCATTCACGGTTTTCGCCCCATCCGACGACGCCTTTGCCAAGCTGCCAGCGGGCACTGTGGAAGATCTCGTGAAGCCTGAGAACAAGGACAAGCTTACCGCGATCCTTACGCTGCACGTGCTCTCGGGCAAAGTGATGGCCGCTGATTGC
>JBBRXQ010000356.1:0-3451 GCA_038238515.1 Sphingomonadales bacterium
CGAGGTCGCCGAAAGAGGCAGCGGGACCCCGGGTCAAGCCCGGGGAGACGTTAGTGATTGGTGGAGGGGAGAAAGCTAAAGCTGCGCCGCGCCCCATAGCGCGCTGCGCGCCGCAAAGCCTTCGCGGCCATCGACGGCAACTTTGCACCATGCCCCAGTGCACGCGCCAAGCTGCGTGATCACGCCGGGCGCCGCGCGCCACAGCATCCGCCCGGTTCCATCCTTGTTTTCGCGGATTTCGGTCACCGCGCCTTTCACAATCGCGGCGCGCGCGCGGCCAACAAATTGCTTAAGCATCCAGCCGCGAGCGCCTTCTGGGTCTTCGATCAGCACCCAGCCACTCATCGTGCGCAGCACCTTCACCGGCAGGCCGCCGCGCTGATACACCCAGCTAATCCGGTAATCGCGCCCCGGGCCTACGCGCATATTCGCCTGCGGCTTTAGCAGCGAGCCCCAGAACGCCCCCTCGGCTACCTCCTGCGCTTGCGCGCTGCTCACCAAGCCCGCCATGCCAAGCACCAGCGCAGCGCCAGCACAGATCAACCGCTTGGCAATTTTCTTGGGCACTTTGGGAAAACCTCATCAGCTTGCTGAGCCATGCAGCAAGGCCAATCGTTACAGCATTCGCATACGCAAACAACCCAGCCGCTTGACCATATGTTCGCTCTCGGCTTAGCGGTAGATCGTCATGACGCAAACAACTCCATCAAGCCGCGCCGCTCCTTCGGGTCATCAGCAAACGCGGCGCATTGAGGGCAAACCGCGCGTGATCATCACCCGCCGCCTGCTGCCCGAAACCGAGGCGCGCATGGCGCAATTGTTTGATGTGCGCGCCAATCCCGATGACGCGCCCATGCCGCGTGATGCGCTTATCGCCGCGATGCGCGATGCGCATGTGCTGGTACCCTGCGTCACTGATCGGATCGATGGCGCAATGATTGCTGAGGCTATGGACGGACAATCGGGCGCTCAGCTGGGCCTGATCGCCAATTTCGGCGCGGGGATCGAGCATATCGATCTCGCCGCCGCACGCGCGCACAAGATCATCGTCACCAACACTCCCGGCGTGTTCACCGAAGACACTGCGGACCTAACCTTCGCGCTGCTGATCGGGGTCTCGCGCCGCGTGGTCGATGGCGGGCGCGTGCTGCGCTCAGGCCAATGGGCGGGCTGGGCCCCGGCCACGCTGCTGGGCCACCGCATCAGCGGCAAAACGCTGGGCATCGTCGGCATGGGTCGCATCGGCCAAGCGGTGGCGCACCGCGCGCGCGCCTTCGGGCTCGATGTGGTCTATCACAATCGCCACCGCCTTCCCGAAGCCGCCGAGCGCATGTTTGGCGCGCGGTATGAACCCGATCTTGATGCGCTGGTGCGTGATGCGGATATCATTACGCTACATTGCCCAGCCAATGCCGAAACGCACCACCTGATGGATGCCCGCCGCATCGCACTGATGAAGCCGCATGCCTATCTGGTCAATGTTGCGCGCGGCGAATTGATCGATGAGGATGCGCTGATTGATGCGCTTCAGGCAGAGCGGATTGGCGGCGCGGGGCTCGATGTTTTCGCCAACGAGCCAAATATCGATCCGCGCCTGCTCGCGCTCAGCAATGTCTCGCTTTTGCCCCATCTGGGCAGCGGCACGTTTGAAGGGCGGCTGGCCTCGGGCGACAAAATCATCGCCAACATCCGCTTTTGGGCCGATGGCCACCGCCCGCCCGATCAGGTGATCGAAGGCTGGGCTTAAAAAAGCACATGACGGGAAACACAACACCATGCGCAAGCTGATCGCGATCGCCGCTGCAAGCGGAGCATTGGTCATCCCGCTCATCGCCCGCGCGCAAGATGAAGGCGCGATTGATGCGGCCGATAGCGGCGACACCGCGTGGCTGCTCGCGGCCTCGGCGCTGGTCTTCATCATGATCATGCCCGGACTCGCATTATTCTATGGCGCGCGCGGCGCGGCAAAAAATTTCCTTTCGGTTGCGGCGCAAATCGGCGCAGTCGCGGCGATCTGCTCGCTGCTGTGGGTCTTGGCTGGCTATACGATCGCGTTTGGATCGGTCTCTAATGGGTGGCTAGGCGGCGGCAATGCTTGGATGCTGATCGATCTGGGCAATGTTCGCGGGCAAACCTCGGTGCCCGAAAGCGCCTATGTACTGTTTGAAATGACGCTTGCGGTGCTCGCCCCCGCGCTGATTGTGGGCGCATGGATCGGCCGCGCTCGTTTTGCCTGGGTGATCGCGTTCGCCGCGCTGTGGTCGCTGATGGTTTATGCGCCCATCGCGCATTGGATCTGGGGCGGAGGCTGGCTGGTCACGCGGCTGGGCACGCTCGATTATGCCGGCGGGTTGGTGGTCCACACCGCCGCCGGGGTCTCGGGGCTAATCGCGGCGATGCTGATGGGCAAACGCAGCGGCTTTGCCAGCGCGGCCACCCCGCCGCATGCTTCTGGCCTCGCGATGGCGGGCGCGGCGATGCTTTGGGCCGGGCTGCTGGCGCTCAGCGGCGGATCGGCGCTGGCCGCCACCGATGATGCCGCCGCCGCGATCATCAACAGCCATGTCGCGGCCTGTGCAGCGGCGCTGGTGTGGCTGGTCATCGAAAAAATCGCAGCGGGCAAACCCAGCGCCATCGGCTTTGCTACTGGCGCGATTGCGGGGCTCGCCGCTGTCTCCCCTGCGGCGGCCTTCATCGCGCCGGGTGCGGCGATGGTGTTTGGCGCAGGCGCTGCGATGCTCAGCTATCCAGCGATGGTCCTCATCCGCAAAACCCTAGCGATCGACGATGCTATGGGCGTGTTTGCAGTCCACGGCGTCAGCGGCATGTTTGGCGCGCTCTTACTCGCCGTTTTCATTGATCCCGCGCTCGGCGGAACCGGCTATGCCGATGGCATGGGCCTTCTCCGCCAGATCATCGCGCAGGCCGCAGGCGTCGGCGCAGTCGCGGCATGGAGTGCGATTGGCACGGTCATCGCCGCGCTGATGGTCTCCACGGTCATCCCCATGCGCGTAACCGAGGATGATGAGCACGAAGGGCTCGACATGGTCAGCCACGGCGAGCGCGCCTGGGGAGACTAAGCGCGGCGAATAAGCGCGGGGAATAAGCGCGGGGAATAAGCGCGGGAAATAAACGCGGTTACTGCGCGCCGTATAATTCGGGCAACTCGCGCGGCGCTTCCGCCTCGGCCAGCGCATGCGCACGCGCATCATCAACATCCAGCCACCAGCCGTCGCCGATATCCATCGTCGCCGCGCGGCCTTGATCCGCCAGCACTTGCATCCCGTCGGAAAGGCTGCCGGATTTCCCTGCGGCAATCGCGCTGGCAATCGCGGCGGGGAGTTCGTGGGTGGCCAGAAATGCGCCGCAATCAGTGGCGTCATAGCGCGCGATGGTCTTGCCGATCGATTGGATGAACCCATGCTCGCGCGTTTCAACCCAGGTCGCATCA
>JBBRXQ010000357.1:0-3435 GCA_038238515.1 Sphingomonadales bacterium
AGCTGCTGTCCCAGCGCGGCAGCCAGCGCCACGGACCGTAATCAAAGCTTTCGCCGGTCACGTTCATGTTATCGGTGTTGAGCACGCCGTGAACAAAGCCCGCCACCACATAGCTGGCTGCCATATCCGCCATCCGCTCGACCACCTGATGCAGCAGCCGCGCGGGCGCGCGTACCTCCGGCGGCCCCGCGCTCCCCGGAAAATTGCTCAGGCAATACTCGACCAGCTGCGCCATCTCATCGCGCGCTTCAAACGCCGCGAGCCGCTGGAATGTGCCAAAGCGGATGTGGCCATGGCTCAGCCGCACCATAACTGCTGCGCGCGTCGGCGAAGGCTCGTCGCCGCGCCACAGCGCCTCGCCAGTTTCAATCACCGAGAGCGTGCGGCTGGTGTTCACCCCCAGCGCGCCCAGCATTTCGGTGGCCAAAATCTCGCGCACCGCGCCCTTCAGTGTTAGCCGCCCATCGCCTTGGCGGCTCCACGGGGTCTGGCCCGAACCTTTGGTGCCCAGATCCATAAGCCGCCCGCGCGCATCAAGCATCTGCGCATAAAGAAAGCCGCGACCGTCGCCGATCTCAGGATTGTAGGCGCGGAATTGATGCCCGTGATAGCGCAAGGCCAGCGGCTGAGGCAGATTGTCTGCCAGCGGAGCAAAGCGGCCCATATGGTGCAGCCACGCTTCGTTCGATAGCGTGGCCAGGCCGATCTCGGCTGCCGCTCGGTCATTGCGAAAGCGCAGCGTGGTTTCGGGAAAATCCGCCGCATGCACCGGATCGCCCAACCATTGGGCAAGTTCGGCGATGCGGGGCGCGGGACGATAGATCGTGTCTTGCGGGATTGATTGCATCACGCGATAGTGGCGTTCAAGGCGTTGCTGCGCAAGCGTAGGTCTTGCCAATCGGCGGTTTTGCCGTCACCCGGCGCATGATGATGCACTTATAAAGGCGGGATTTGGGACTATGGCGCTGTTTGAAGATCGCAGCTGGTCAAGCCGCGACGGGCTGCGGCTGCATTTTCGGGATTATCCCGCGCGTGATATTTCTGGTCCCGATGCCCGTCCGCCGCTGCTGTGCCTGCATGGTCTTACCCGCAATGCGCGCGATTTTGAAGATCTTGCGGCGCGGCTTTCGGGCCAGTGGCGCGTGATCTGCCCCGATATGCGGGGGCGCGGCGATAGCGATTATGCGCGCGATCCGATGACTTACACCCCGGTTCAATATTTCGGCGACATCGAGGCGCTGCTCGAAGAGCAGGCGATAACGCGCTTTGTTGCAATCGGCACTTCGATGGGCGGGCTGCTCACCATGATGCTGGCGGCGCATGCGCCAGAGCGCGTGGCGGCGGCGGTGCTCAATGATATCGGGCCAGAGATCGATCCGGCTGGGCTTGCCCGCATTGGCGAATATGTCGGGCAGGGCCGCAGCCACGAGACATGGGTCCATGCCGCGCGCGCGCTTCAGGATGCATTTCATGAGGCCTATCCGCGTTATGAACTGGCCGATTGGCTGCGCATGGCCAAGCGCGTGATGGTGATCGGCAGCGGCGGACGGATCGTGTTCGATTATGATATGAACATCGCTGTCCCCTTTGGCGCGCCTGCGGGATCGACCCCGGCGCCCGATATGTGGCCAATGTTTGATGCGCTGCTGGGCAAGCCGCTGCTGGTGCTGCGCGGGGGCCTGTCGGATATTCTGTCCGCCGATACTGCTTCCCGCATGGCGGCGCGCGCGCCCGGAATTGAGCTGGTGACACTGCCCGATGTGGGCCATGCGCCGACACTCGATGAAGCCCCTTGCGTCGCCGCGATCGACCGTCTGCTCGCGCGCGTTTCGTGAACGAACCGGCTGCGGTAAGAGCAGGCCGATTGCGCGTCCTGCACTTGCATTCAACCTTTAACGCGGGCGGCAAAGAGCGGCGCAGCGCTGCGCTGATGGGCCAATTTGGCGCGGGGATCGATCATAGCGTGGTTTCGGCAGAGCCGGGCGCGCTGGGCGCACGCGCTCTGATCCCGGCGGGCATCGCGGCGCATTTCCCCTTTGGCTTCCCGCCATTGGCTGGCCGGTTTGGGGTGCAGCGGCTCAAAACTCTGGCCCGCGCCATGCTGGGATTTGATCTGATCCTCACCTACAATTGGGGCGCGATGGATGCTGCGATGGCGCATGCGCTCTTTGCGCCTTCCATGGGCCTCGCGCCGCTGGTTCATCATGAAGACGGCTTCAATGCCGATGAGGTGCTTCGGCTTAAGGCATCGCGCAATTGGTATCGCCGCATCGCGCTGGCGCGGTCGAGCGCGCTGGTGGTGCCCTCGCGCCAGCTTGAAGATGTTGCGCTGCGAGTCTGGCATCAGCCAGTTGCGCGCGTTCATCGCATCGCCAATGGCATTCCCACGCGCGCCTTTGGCAAAGCGCCCCGGCCCGATGCTCTGCCCCGGCTGATCAAGCGGCCGGGCGAAAAGTGGCTGGGCACGCTGGCTGGGCTGCGCCCGGTTAAGGCACTGCCGCGTTTGGTCCGCGCGTTTGCCGGTTTGCCCGAAAATTGGCAGCTAGTCATCGTCGGCGAAGGCAGCGAGCGCGAGGCCATCGCCCGTGAGGCTGTGCGGCTGGGGATCGAGCACCGCGTGCATTTGCCGGGTCACGTCGCCGATCCGGCCACGGCAGCCGGGCTGTTCGATCTTTTCGCGCTTTCTTCCGATAGCGAGCAATTCCCGCTTTCTGTGGTGGAGGCGATGGCAGCTGGGCTTGCGGTGGTAAGCCCGGCAGTGGGCGATGTGATGGAGATCGTGGCCCCCGAGAACTTACCCTTCATCACGCCTGTCGGAGACGAAGGCGCGCTGGCCGCCGCGCTTGCCGCGCTCGCGGGCGATGAGGGGCTGCGCCGCCAGATTGGCGGCGCAAACCAAGCGCGCGCACGCCGCGAATTTGATGAAGCGGCAATGGCGGATCGCTACAGCGCGGTCTATGGCGCTGCGCTGGGGCGCGCGTCTTTCCCGTAAACCGCTCATTCAGCGGGGGAAGCCCATACTATTACGGTTGAATTGGCGTGTTCAATCGCTAAACAGTCGCAATATTCGGACGGTGCAGGTCCACTAATCGAGTCTTTGAAAGCGCTGCCTTGGCTTTAAAATCTGATAGTCCGTTGTCCCCGATTGCGAAACTCCCGAGTGATAAACCCGTGGCAGACAAATCGGCACAGCAAGATGTGTTTGCGCGCGAAGTTGATGATGCGATGCGCGAGGATCAGATGCGCGCTGGTTTGCGCAAGTTTGGTGTGCCTGTTGCCGCCGCTGTGCTGGCCGGGTTGCTCGGCCTCGCCGGCTACCTGTGGTATAGCGAGCATCAGAAATCCGTGTCGGGCAGCGAGGGCGAGAAATTTGCGCAAGCGCTCGATCTGGTCGAGGCCGGGCGCATTCAAACCGCCAAAGACGCGCTTAGCCCG
>JBBRXQ010000358.1:0-3423 GCA_038238515.1 Sphingomonadales bacterium
AATGGCTTCAGCCAGTGATTTTCTATTGGCGGTTTATCATTTACAACCTTGTGGATGGCGTGTTTTTCTTCCTTCCTTTCAAGCTCCCTCGGTTTTTGATCGATACTGCTGGGTTTGGTGTTTTTGTACTTGGCTTTGCGCTAAGGTCACAACGCGAGTGGGACAGCAATAGAAAGACCCAGAAAATCTCAGCGGATCATGTCCGCGCTAGTTTTTATCTTCGGGCATACGCTTGGGGTGGATTAATCCTCGCAGTTATCTTTATCGTACCAGTCTTTGGTGAAATCCAGCGCGATGCGATGCCTGAGGGGTTGGAAGGGCTTTCAGGTTTTTATGAACAAATGGTTTTGTCGCTGAGATTCTTGGCCTTCATAGTCTTCGCAACATTGTTGCTTTTTGTTCGCGCGGATGAGTTTGAGGGACAGTTCAAGGAATACGCAATATCTCGCTACTGCTGGAGAACGCTGGCGGTCTTCTTTGCACTGCTCATTGTGAACGCGATTGGCCTCTACGCTGACGAGATTGCCGACATTGAAAGAGATGATTTCATAGATGCCGCGAGGCAGGCTGCGGCAAGAATTGGGCCGATAGGAGACTGACTGGTTTAAGCTATGGCAGCATGAAAAGCTGACATTCTGCAATCATTCTAATCTACGACATACCGAGCCAACGCAAATCGCGTCCGCATTTGGCGACCAAGGTGATTAGAGTTTATGACCGGAATGGGGTCGATTGGTGAAAGGCCGCCCTTGGACAAATCCGGGCCGAAGCTGACTGACCGGTGTTGGCAAACCCAGTCATTCACCACGTAGATTGGGAACGACCGCAATGTCCCAAACTAAGCCTTTGCAGGAACCGCCATGTGACCTCGTTTTTTCTTCTGCGGACGCGCACCGTGACGTGAAGCAAACAGCAACCGTTTGACAGGCTCAGGGTGAGCGGGGTTGTGTCGCAGGTTTTGCGCATCTTGCCCAACCCAACCACCTACCCCGCATCGACCACTTCGCGGCCCAGCGCTGGATCGTCGGTGAAAAAACCGTCGAGCCCTTCGGCGAGGTAGCGTTTGATTTCGGCCATGCTGCCTTCGGGATTGCGCGCGTCGTCGCCTTTGTCGTCCTTGTATTCGGCGGCGAGGAAGCGGTTTTCGGGGCGGAAGGTGTAGCATCCGGCGAGCAGCCCGGCGCGGTGCGCGTCGCCCGCTAGCGTCGTCGGCTCGCCCAGTTTGCCATCGGCGCCCAGCGGAATGTAGCGCCGCAATTGCGGGGCCACCCAATCGGCATAGACCGCGATCTTGGCCAGCCCTTCGGGGGTCAGCATCTCGCCATAGGTCGTCGTGCCCCCGGCGGCGACCACATCAGCGGGCCGCGCGGCATCGTCATCGATCAACTGCATCAGCTGAAGCCCCGGCATTTCGCCCAGCATGCCTTGCAAAACCTTCAGGTTCGCCACCTCGAACGATTGCACGATCACCTGCCCGCGCCGCGCAAAGCCGCTCGCCATCAGGCTATCGGCAAACAGTTTTTCCATCGCAAAGCCTTGCGCGGCGAAAAAGGTCGAATGCTTGATTTCGGGAATAATCCCGATCTTGCGGCCCTGCGCCGCAGCTTCGGCAGCCACAAAATCAAGCACTTCGTCAAAGCTGACAATGCGAAAATGTCCGTCATAGCCCGCGCTTTCGCCGCGCATCGCGCCCAGCCGCTCCTTGGCGTGGAGCGTCTTAAGCTCGGCAAAGGTGAAGTCGGTGGTGAACCAGCCATCCTGGCTTTCGCCGTCGATCACTTTGGTGGTGCGCCGCGCGGCAAATTCGGCGCGCGCCGCCACATCGGTGGTCTCGGTGATATTGGGCTCGTGCCGCGCGATCAGCACGCCGTCTTTGCTTGGCACCAGATCTGGCTCGATAAAATCAGCCCCGTCGGCAATCGCCTTGGCATAAGCCGCCAGCGTATGTTCGGGCCGCAGCGCCGATGCGCCGCGATGGCCCATCACCAGCGGCCGCGCCGGACGCGCCGCGCCGCCCGCGAGCAACGGCCCGCCCCATAGCGCAGCAGCAAGAACGCTTCCTGCCGAAATCGCTCCGCGCCGCGAAAATCGTGTCGCCATGCTTGCCTCCGTGATTGCGGCTTGGTGTGTCAGAGAAGCGAAACGATGTCGAGGCGGGGCATGGCCGCAGCGCCGGGCTTGCAGGTCCCAAATTGATCTGGCCAATCGCGCATATTCAGCACCCCGCCATCGGCGCGCAAGCCAGCAATCAGCGCGAGGTCTATCTCGCCGTAAACCCACCCCGGCGCGCCTTCCACGCCGCTGGCAATCACGCCATCGTCGGGCATCCCGCGATCCGGCGGGCCATAGACCCCCGCTGCGCCGCGATTGATGTCTACAGCGGAAGACCATAGCGCCTCGCCCACGGTGGGCGATTGCACCGCATAGCATTGCCCCTCCAGCGCGCGGGCCTGCGCGCCGATCCGCACGCGCCAATAGCCGTGCATGCTGTCGGTGCAGCTGGGCACCAGCAGCACCTGCGCCCCCGCCTCCACCGCCGCGCGCGCAAGCAGCGGAAACTCGCTGTCATAGCAAATCAACACCGCGATCCGGCCCAGCGCGGTTTCAAACAATCGCAAGGTTTGGCCGCCTGCGATAAACCATTGCTCGCGCTCAAACCGGGTCATCACCAGCTTGTCTTGCGTGCCCACCGCGCCGCCCGGCGCAAACAGCCGCGCCGCATTGCGAAACTTGCCATCGCCATCGCGGCGCGGCGCGCTGGCAGCCAGAATATGCACCCCATGCCGCGCCGCCAGCGCCGCGTGCAGCGCATCCACGCGCGGCAACAAGGCTGAAACTGTCTCAATCGAGCGCTGCAGATCGCCCATCGTAGCGGGATCGAGCGAAGCCAGTTCCATCGCGCCATATTCGGGAAACACCAGCAAAGCCGCGCCGCCGTCTGCCGCCTCGGCCACCCAGCGCGTCAGCTTCGCCTCATAAGCCGCCCAATCGGCCAGCTGCTCAATGGGATACTGCGCGGCGGCCACCCGCCAGCGCTGCTCCGCGCTTACCACTGCTTCAGCCAGAATTGCATTGGCTTGGGGCTTTCCTCCGCCTCGCCGTGTTCCTTCCACGCGTGCTCGGTCACTAGCCCTTCGATCCGCGCAAAACCGTGCTTGGTCCAGAGCGCATCAAGCGGGGAATAGTTCACCGGACGCGCCGCATGATCATCGGGCCGGATCACTGCGGCAAAGCAAGCAGCATCCGCCCCGCAGCCCCGCGCCTGCGCTTCACGCTGTTCAAAAAAGGCATGGCCGATACCCTGCCCGCGATATTCGGGCAGCAAAACACTTTCGCCAAAGTAAAACAATCGCGCGGTATCCAGCCCGCGCTGATCAAACGGTGCACGAAATTCCAGCTTTTGATGCCGCATCGGGGCCGCCG
>JBBRXQ010000359.1:0-3417 GCA_038238515.1 Sphingomonadales bacterium
CCCGGGTCAAGCCCGGGGTGCCGAAAATGTGATAGCCCTCGCCCGTTACCTTCGCTAAACTGCGGCGCTAGGGAGATGGTTGGGAGCAGGGCTTCGCCACAAACCCCCAACTCACCAACCCATGCTTCCCGGCACACCCTTGAATGGCCCGGCAAACTTGCCCGTAATCCAGCCGCCATAAAACGCGCCCGGTTGCGGTGTCACCGTTTCGCCGTCCACGCTGCACCGATCAAACGGCCGCGCATAAAACGCCACGTAATCGCGCAGCATGCCAAACGCCGCGCTCGGGTTGGGGTAGCTCCAGCCTACGCGTGGGATCACGATATCGCCGATCACCACGTCCCAATAGACCGCCGCGCCCTTCCACTCGCAAAACGAGCTGCCCTCGGCGCGGCGTAGCACGCCCGGCGCAATGTCTGCCGGGGGGATGTAATAGCTCGGCGGGTGGCTCGTCTCCAGCGTGCGCACTGCCGCGCGCGTGCTGGCGACCATCATGCCGGCATGCTCAATCACGATCCGCGCGGCGCAGGCTTGCGCTATGGCGGGGCGCGGAAAGGCCCACACGCTTTCTTGGCCTTTGGCGACCGGGTCTGGCTTGGGCCTCATAGCGCCGCGCTTTGAAGCGCGGCCGGGCGGCGGTCAGTGCTAAATGTGGTCATGCTCAGCAATATGGGGACAGCAGCCACGATTGTCACGGACCCAGATCGCTCCTTGCCCCTAATCCCAAACTCCCTCGGTCTTGCGATTGGTCCTCAAACCGCTAGGTCTAAGGCTACCAACTTTGGCGAAAAGGCGGACTTAGGTTTGGCGGGCAAAAGGATACGGGTGGCAAAGATATTTGGCTGGACCACAGCCGCGATCTTCGCCGGGCTTATTGGATCGGCGCTCTATGTCTATGCCCCCGATAAGCCGCGCGCCGCGCTGGAGGCGATGTATCCCGGCGCATATCGCACGGTCGATGGCGTGCGCCTGCGTCTGCGCGACAGCGGACCAAAAAATGCGCCTGCCGTTATCCTGATCCACGGCTTCGGCTCCAGCCTGTATACGTGGGAGCCTTGGGCGCAGGCCTTATCGGCGCGTTTCCGCGTGATCCGCCTCGATCTGCCCGGCTTTGGCCTCAGCGGCGCAGACCCCACCGGCGACTATACCGATGCGCGCGAGATGAAGCTCATCGCGGCGCTGATGGATCAAATGGGCATCGTCCGCGCCAGCCTGATCGGCAATTCGCTCGGCGGCCGGATCGCGTGGAATTTTGCCGCGATCCATCCAGACCGCGTTGCCCGCCTCGTACTGGTCTCGCCCGATGGCTTTGCCAGTCCGGGATTTGAGTATGATAAACCGCCCGAAGTGCCGCTGATCATGAACGCGCTGCCCTACATCGCGCCGCGCGCCATGCTCAAACAAAACCTCGCCGCCGCCTATGCCAATCCCGCTGCGCTCAGCGAGAGAACGCTCACCCGCTATCGCGACATGATGCTTGCCCCCGGCGTGCGGCCCGCCATCCTCGCGCGGATGGAGCAGGTAATCCTGCGCGATCCCGCCCCCACGTTGGCACGGATCAAAGCGCCCACGCTGCTCCTGTGGGGCGAAAAAGACGCGATGATCCCCATCAGCAACGCCGCCGATTACTTGCGCGCGCTCCCCGGCGCGAAGCTGGTGCGGCTGCCAAACCTGGGCCACGTCCCGTTTGAGGAAGACCCGGTTCGCTCGCTACCGCCGGTTGAACAGTTCCTGTCAGAAACGGCGCTCTGAAATGAACCCACAACACCGCAAACCTGCGCACATCGCAGACGCACCGATTTATTATGCAAAAACAACACAATAAAACGATGGAATGGTGCCCAGAAGAGGCGTCAATAATAACAAGTAACAATTTGATCTTGTTTTTAAAAGAGAATTTGGTTTTTCTTCGTGGCACAAATGGTGGCACTGAAAAAATTCTCTTGAGTTGTTCGTTTCCCGATCCAAACTCAATTCATACTGTACCAGTACATTTTTTTCTGTTTCACGGCAAACCAAATCTCCGATTTTGACTTAGATCGCCGTGAACCAAAAACTGCCTTTGGCTTCATCAATTGGCCATCGGCTGAATTCTAATGCTGCACCTGACCGGCTCCTTTGCCCTGTCGGCGGCCTTTGCGCAGCCGGAGATTGCATCCCGGTTCTCCCTTTCAATCCGAGATGCTTGGACAATCGCGTTCCACATCACCTGGTCATCAGCCTGCATTAACCGGATACCGGCAGCCCACAGCCTGTCTTCGCCAACCATCCGTGTCGCGAAGCGCTCTGGCCAATGCCAGCTTTCGGGCATGGCGCGGGCAATGGTGCCGGGAAGAAAAGACCATAACAGGATGCCTGCCAGCACTGCTCCGCCTGCCACCTGGAGGAGTTGCTGCCGCTGATCGGCGGCGGTGCGTGCATGAGCGGTGACGCTGTGCATTTCTTGGGCGGCATGATGCAGATCGTTCCGGGCCTGGGTAATTCTATCGTGGTCGCTCCGCCGTGCTGAGTCTGCCGCCGCTGCAATCCGATTGCCAATGCTGTCAGGCGTCATCTGCATGGCCGGATGATCGGCCATAGCCTCGAGGCACTGGTCGATCTCACCAAGCCGTTTAGCCATCTCGGTCAGCGTCGTGCCATAGTCGGGAATGACAATGTCCGCGCGCTCGGCGGCAAGGTGCTGAACCGCCCGGCGCATGAGCGCCAGTTCGCCTTCAAGGCGGGCGAAGGCCTCGGCTGCTGGGTCATCGTCCAACTCCACATCGTCTTGCACGGCAGTTTCTTCATTCATCGCACTTCTCCTACAGGCCCATGCCGATTGACCGGCTCCGCTCCATCGTGATGGATGCGGCAAGGTCGCGGGCCAGATCGCGACCGAGTTCTGTCTTGATGCCAAGATCGCGGGTCCGACCGCGCAGCAGGGATTCGACTTGCGCGTCGCGCTCCAGACCCTTCGCCATATCCGCCATGCGGTTGGTGAGCCTCTGCGCGCCCTTGGTGTCGCCATCATACTGCATTGCCTGGCGGGCCTGCCCGAGGCGCTGCCAATCGCTGACAAAGCGGTCTGCACGCTTCACCGGATCGACGCGGATTTCTGCCTCAAGCTGCATGGCGCGCAATGCGCCCTGACTGCGTCCCTCGGCGGCCTCGCGGATCAGCGAGGGCTGGCGCTGCAAGGCGCTGGCAAGATCGGCAGCGGCGTGGGGCCGGATTGTGTCGAGCGCCTGCCCAGCCTTCTCCAGTGCGGTGCGCTGGTGCGGAAGAACCGGCAAACCTTGCTCGCGCATCCGTCCGACATCATCAACTGCGCTTGCATAGCGTTCGACCGCCCGGCGCTGATCGGGCGCGCGGACTTGCTCGGACGGCAGGGCTTCGAGCTTGGGGGCCTGGGGACGGAAATTGGCGAAGATCGACTTC
>JBBRXQ010000360.1:0-3416 GCA_038238515.1 Sphingomonadales bacterium
GAGCGTCAGGGCCAGGTTGAAGCGGCGATCAATGATCTTGAGGACAAGATCAGCCGCGCGCATATCATCGATCCCACCACGCTTTCAGGCGACCGCATCGTGTTTGGCGCAACGGTTACGCTGCTTGACGATGCCGACAAACCTGTGCGTTATCAGATCGTTGGCCAAGCTGAGGCTGACGCCAAAGTTGGCCGGATCAGCTATAACTCGCCGCTAGGCAGAGCGTTGATTGGTCGCCGCGTGGCCGACGAGATCGAAGTAACTGTGCCCTCGGGCGACAGGTTTTACGTAGTTCAAAAGCTCGAATTTATCTGAGCTTCCGCGCATTCTCGGCAGGCGAATTAAGACCGCCGATTGGATGAACAAGGCCGCGGAGAAATCCGCGGCCTTGTTCATTTAAGACGCGGGATCTTCGAGCACGTCGGGCTGGAGCAGCCGATGGAGGTGCACCACAACGTAGCGCATCTCGGCATCGTCAACCGTGCGTTGCGCGCGGCCGCGCCATGCTTCGACGGCAGATGCGTAGTCGGGGAAAACTCCCACGAGGTCGATCGCATCGAGATTAACGAATTCAAGACCTTGCGGGTCTTTGACCCGGCCGCCCATAACAAGGTGCAGCTTCTGCATATACTGGCTCTCGCAAAAGGAAGGGCGCGTTAACGCTTCAATCGGGCTGCAATCTCGGCGGCATGGCGTAGCGCAACGGTGCTCATTTCGCGCAAAGCCGTGGAAGCAAGATCGGCCATTTCTCCGGTTCTGCGCTTCGCTTCGCCGCTGGTGTCGCTAATTATCTCGCCCAGATCCTCAAGCTTTTCAGTGCCCTCGCGCCCTGCTTGCGCGGCGCGCGCTGCATAAGCGGTTGCTAATTGTGCGCCCATCGCGGCCAGACGGGTTGCTTGCTTGCCAAAGGTGTTCGCAGCTTTGGCCGGAGCGCGGGTTTTGCCGCGCGGCAGCGCGCTTGCAATCAGCGCGCCGATAAGGATGCCTCCGGCCAGCATCGCCATCGGGTGCTGTTCGATCAGCCCTTTGACGGCTTGCATCGGTCCGTCGGCAGCTTCGTTGGGCTGTTCGGGGTTGGTCTGTTCTGGGCCAGGATCGATCGTATCGGCGGTCGGCGGATAAAATTCTTCGGTCATGTGCGTATCCTTGTCTCGTTAATCAAATGGCCACCATTTGGCGAAAATTCTAGGCGCACGGATTTGCCAGAGCTTGGCAATCGGACGGCGCAGAAACCAGCCCAGCAATCCTGCAAATGTTGCGCCGATCACAATTTTGTTTTCGCTGGCAACGTCCTTGGCCGTTTTCAGCGTATCAAGCGCCGTTTCGTTCGCGCGTTCGCCAATTCGTGCTGGGATTGAATGTTCTGCCAGATCTTGGCGAAGCGCCGAAATGCCGCCTCGCAGTTTGGCCCGCGCTTCATCGCGCTGGCGCTGCATTTCCGCCAGCGTCAGGCCGGTGGTCTCGTCGCTCACGCGTCGTACTCCGGCTCGGAAGGCTCGCCGAACAGCACTTCGCGCGCTTTGCTAAGGCCGCGCAAGGCGGTTAAAACACACAGTCCCGCCACCCCGCATAAGCCTAATACCACCGCGCCCAGCGCTCCCCAAGCGCCGATCATCGGCGTAAGCGCGAGCAGCAGCCCAACGATGAGCGCCATCAGCGCGAAGAAACCTACCGCCAAAGCGAGCAGCAGCAGGAGCACAATGCTTTTGGCCTTTCCCAAACCAAAAGCGATGCGCTCTTTTTGAAGGGCAAGCTCGGTTTCCACCAGCGCTTGCCCATCAGTGATCAGCCCGCGAACCTGATCGGCAAGCGAGTCGTCTGGTGATTGTCGTTCTTTGGTGGGCCCGTCGTTCACGCTCGGCATACTGGGCCTCAGCTATCCGAAGAGCCCGAACGGCGAAACAGTTTGGCGATCAAAAAGCCCGAAATCGCCGCAATGCTGAGCGCCGTCGCCGGGCTCTTTCGCACAAATCCAGCAACATCGTCGCCGATCTCATTAAAGTCTTTGGCTTCAAGCTTGGCGGCGGTTTCCTGAATCGAACGCGCCGTGCCGCGCGCATAGTCGCCATATTGAACACCAAGTTTTTCGTCGATCAAGCTGGCGCTATCAGCAATTGTCGTGCCCACGGCGGAAAGCGCGTCTGTAGCCTTGCTTTTGCCCTGCTTGGCCAGCTCAATGCCTTTGTCCTTGGCCTGAGCCGCCGCTTGGGCCGCTTGGTCTGACCATTCACTCGTTGCCCCGGTCACCTTGTCCCGCATAGCGGAAGCACGAGCGATGGCCTCATCTTTAAGCGCCCCGGCACTGGACTTTGCATCTTCAATTGCTTTGTCAAAGTTGGATGATGCCGCAACCGCGGCAGAGCCAGCTTCCTGTCCAATAATCGTCGCCGCCTCTTCGAAACCAGCTGTTACATGCTCGGCGGCACCTTTGATGGTTCCCGCTGCAGGTTTATTGGCTGATGAGGTATTGACGGTGCTGTTAGTTGTCTCGGGGGTTTCAACCATCGGTGCATATCCTTCTGAAGCTGGTGTGACCTCGTTACAAGGCTCAGTCTGTAAACGTAGCTCCATCATAAATGATCCGCAAAAAATTGCGCGAATGAAATCGGTGTAACGAGAGTGGTTTCCTGACGGTATCGCGCTTGCCTGCTTGCAGGCCAGCCGATAATAGCGCGGGATACAAACAATGGCCCGGAGCATGGCTCCCTGCCAGCCTGCGAGCCCAAGGAAACTGCCATGACCGCGATCATCGATATCCACGCCCGCGAAGTTCTTGATAGCCGCGGCAACCCCACGGTTGAAGTTGATGTCTTGCTTGAAGATGGCTCGTTTGGCCGCGCGATGGTCCCCTCTGGCGCATCAACCGGCGCGCATGAGGCGGTGGAGCTGCGTGACGGCGATGCCTCGCGCTATATGGGTAAGGGTGTGCGCCATGCGGTGGCGGCGGTAAACGGTGAGATTGGCGAGGCGCTGATCGATATGGACGCCGAGGATCAGCGCGACGTTGATTATGCCATGATCGCGCTCGATGGCACCGAGAACAAAAGCCGGCTTGGCGCAAATGCCATTTTGGGCACTAGCCTTGCGGTGGCCAAGGCCGCTGCCGATGCGCGCGGGCTGCCGCTCTATAGCTACATCGGCGGGGTTTCGGCGCATCTGCTGCCGGTGCCGATGATGAACATTATCAATGGCGGCGAACATGCTGATAACCCCATCGATTTTCAGGAATTCATGATCATGCCGGTGGGCGCGCCCACTTTGACCGAGGCAGTGCGTTGGGGCGCGGAAGTGTTTCACACGCTCAAGAAAGGCCTCCATGAAAAGGGCCTGGCCACCGGCGTGGGCGATGAGGGCGGGTTTGCGCCCAATATCGCCAGCACCCGCGAAGCGCTCGATTTCATCATGGCCTCGATTGA
>JBBRXQ010000361.1:0-3415 GCA_038238515.1 Sphingomonadales bacterium
AGGCCGAGCGCGTCGGCATCGAGGCGCGACTGCGCGTCAAGCGCCGATAGCCTGCTGCGTGCCGCGCGGTAGCTGCCAAGCGCGCCCTCGGTCTCGCCGATCGCGCGAAATACCGCGCCGCGATACGTCTCGAACGCTTCGCGCGCCTGCGCATTGCGCGTGTCGATCTGCGCGCCGATCCGCCCAAAATCTAACAAGGGCGAGGTCAATCCTGATCCAAGCGATGCTTGCAATGCGTTTGCTGCAAAGACACCGCCATTGGCAAAAGCCAGCAGGCCAAGCGCGCCGGTCAACGTGATGCGCGGGAGCCGCTGTGCGGCGGCAGACGCTACTGCATCCCGGCTGGCCGCCAGGCGGGCAGCTGCCGCGCGCACATCCGGCCGATTGCGAAGAAGATCGGACGGCAGCCCCGCCGCCATTTCGGGTGGGAGCGCCGTCTCAGGTTTTTCTGAGAGTGCAGCCTGCACAAATGAACCATCGCGGCCTGTCAGCGCAATCAGGCGGCCCAACGCACCGGCACGCGTGCCCGCAAATACTGTCAACCGGGCCTCAGCATCGCGCATCAGCGCCTCGGCACGGACCGCATCGAAGGTTGGCACGATTCCAGCTGCCGCGCGAACGCGGGCCAGCTGGACAAGTTCGGCGGCATCGGAGAGATCTCGGCGCACGACCGTCTCGCGCGCGTGCGCCTCGCGGTAATCGACCAAAGACGCCGCAATATCCGTATCCAGTATAAGCCGAACTGCCTCAGCATCGGCGGTTGCGGCGTTCAGCCGGGCGCGGGCGGCGCGCTGGTCTGCGCGTAGCCGCCCAAAAACGTCGAGTTCCCAGCTGGCGCTGACGCCTCCATTCAACACGGTGCGATCGCGCACAAAAAATGGATTGCCCGGCTGGACAGCGCCGCTTGCCCGCTCGCGCGAGGCGTTCAGCGTGATCGAACTATTGGGCAGCAATTCGGCGTTGGCGGCACGAACCCCGCCGCGCGCAGCTTCGATGCGCGCGAGTGCCGCGGCCAAATCGGGCGCATCAGCCGCCGCAGCACGAAGCGCGGCATAGCCCGCATCGGATGGCAGCAATGCCGCAACATCGCGGATGGCCGAGGCATCGTCGGCGAGCATGAATTTGGGCGGCAGGGTAACGTCCGCCGCGCTTTTCAACGCGGCGGTGTTCGCGCAGCCACCCATGAGCAGCCCTGCATTGAGGGCCGCGCCAAAGGCCGCGCACTTGACGAACCGCCTCATTTGCTAGCGCCCGGGCGCGCGTAAATAAAGGCATCAACTTGTTGACCAACGAAATAGCCGCCCGTGTCTGGCGGCAACGCAAAGATCACCTGCAGCACGCGAACATCGACCCGCTCGGTCGCGGCATTGGTGAGCGAGCGTTTTGGCACAACTTGTGGCTCGATCCGCACAAACCGCGCCGTTGTGCGCCGCAGAGCATCGCCGCGCGCGCTGATTACCGCGTCTTTGCCGATCGCAACCCGCCCGGCTTCGTCCTCGTCAACATCGATGCGAACATGCAAGGGGTTTACCTGTCCGATAGTCATCAGCGCATCCTGACCTGCGGCTAGCGCGGCTGCTGGCGCAAATTCTCCGGCGCGCGTGCGCACTTGAAGCACTTGCCCGGCAATCGGCGCGCGCACTGTGCGGCGGGCAAGATCGACCCGCGCGCGCTCAAGCTTGGCGAGAGCACTGGCGATCTGGGCCCGCTGCAGCGCCACTTGAGCGCCGGCGTTGGCCACCGAACCCTTGCGGTCCACCATTTCTAGCCGCGAGATGGCGCGGACATCTGAGACGTCTTGATAAAGCGCCAGCTGGTTTTTCGCGACTTGCATGGCCGCCTGCGCAGCATCTGCGGAACGGCGCGCGGTTTCTACTTGCGCGGCGGCCTCATCCACCGCGGCGCGCGCATCGCGCGTGTCTATGCGAAACAGCGGGTCGCCAGCGGCCACCGCGTCGCCCGCTTCGACCAGCACAGCCTCTACCACGCCCGCAATCGGCGCCGCCATGCTGATGACCTCGCTTGAAGGCTCCACCACGCCCGATCCAGCCACTGTCCCGCCATTGCGCTGGGCTTTTGGCGTGGTGGGAGGCGACACGATCGGCGCGGCAGGGTTTCGATCTGGCTGACCGCTAGCGATCATCACGATCGCGGCGATGATGCCAATGACCGCCAGAATCGGCAGGATGACGCGCGAAAAGCTTGGGCGTTTCATGGGTGACCTTTGTTCAATCGTGACCTGTCGGCATGGTTTTGCCATCGCTCGTGATCCGGCCATCCTCCATCACGAGAATTCTATCGGCCAGATCAAAGATGCGGTTATCGTGGGTGACGATGATCACCGCTCGATCCGGCGCGAGAGCGACTTCGCGCAGCAAGTCCATCACGCGCCGCCCCGATTTTGCATCGAGCGCGGCGGTCGGCTCATCGCAAACGATGAGCCGTGGTTCATGAATCAGCGCACGGGCGATGGCGACCCGCTGCTGCTGCCCGCCAGACATCGCGCGCGGGTATTTATAAGCCTGATTGCCGATCCCCAGCCGATCAAGCATCACCCGCGCCCGATCAACCGCTTCGCTGCGCGACATTTTCGCCGCGATTAGCGGAATCGCCGCGTTCTCGGCGGCGGTCAGCGCGGGCAGAAGGTTATACTGCTGGAAGATGAAACCGATGGTCGCCAGCCGGAAACGAACCAACGCGGTATCTGAGAGCGAATAAAGGTCGGTGCCGAAAATGCGCACGGAACCTAGCGTGGGGTAAAGAATGCCTGCCACGATCGAGATCAGCGTAGTTTTTCCCGAGCCGGATTCGCCAACAAGATATGTCAATTCACCGCACCGGATGACGGCGTCGATCCCGTGCAGCACTTTGACGGGATCGCTGCCGCTGATCCTGAACTCCTTGATAATCCCGCCGAGTTCTATCGCAGCGCTCACCGAAAAACCTCCGCCGGTTCCAGCTTGAGCACCGAACGCAGCGCGACAATGCCGGTGAGCAGGATCATCACCAAGACAACCACACCGGTGATGGCGGGAATCTGCCAGGGCATATAAAACCCCTTGAAAACATCGCGCCCCGAATTCCCCCATATGAACAAAGCCGCAAGGAATAAGCCAAGGCCATAGCCGATCAGCGCGACCAGAGCCGATTGCGCCGCGACCATCATGCGGATGGTGCTGTTGGTAACCCCAATCGCCTTGAGCGCGCCAAATTGCTTGATATTGTCACGAATAAACAAACTGAAGGTAAGACCGACAATCGCCACACCGACAATCACGCCGAGCACAACTGTGATCCCAAAATTGATCGGGATACCTGTGTTTTGGACGATGAAGTCGATCCCGTCGCCCGCAAACTCGGCGCTGGTTCGCGCTCGCAGCCCCGTTCGGCGGGTAATTTCGGCGGCAATTTGTGC
>JBBRXQ010000362.1:0-3374 GCA_038238515.1 Sphingomonadales bacterium
CTAGGCAGCCGGTATCGACGTGAAGCTGCTCTCCGGGCGCGAGCGTGCGTTCTACTAATGTGCCGCCCATTTGCACAAATACCCAGCCATCGCCCTCGAGCTTTTGCATGATGAAGCCTTCGCCGCCAAACAGGCCGGTCATCACCTTGCGCTGGAACGCAATTCCGATGGAAACGCCCCGCGCCGCCGCAAGGAAGCTGTCCTTTTGGCAGATCAATGTGCCGCCCACATCGGAAAGTTTGATCGGCAATATCGCGCCCGGTGTTGGCGAGGCAAAAGAAACTGTCGCTTTGCCGGTGCCATTGTGCGTGAACACAGTAATGAACAGGCTTTCGCCCGTAATCAGGCGCTTGCCGGCTCCAAGCAGCTTGCCCATGAAGCCGCCCGTGCTGGCGCTGCTGCTGCCATCGCCAAACACCGTTGTCATATCTATGCTGGCATCTTTCCAGACAAACGCACCGGCTTCTGCAACGGCGCTTTCGCCGGGATCGAGTTCGATCTCAACGAATTGAAGTTCCTGACCTTTGATTTGGAAGTCAATATCATCAGCGATGCTGGCACTGCGCGTATGTTGCCAAGGATTGTTCGATGTCACAAAAAATTCTCCCGCTTTGGTGCTCCATGACAATAGCAAATCAGCGGTGACAAAGCAGCTACGGTTTTGATCCAACTCAGGCTGAATCCGAGAAACTTCGGTTCGGCATTCGGTTTGCCGCTAATCTTGGCGGATGCCGAACTTCGGCGCATGAATTTCTGCCTGCGATCATAAGCTTCTTCGCGCTTGCACCAAAGAGCATGAAGGCCTTCGTAGGCCAGATCACATTCTGCGTGCGGTATGGCTGTGAGGCTCGATTGGGTGATCGCGCTCAACCATCCGCGCATAATTACTTATTGCTTTTCAATGGCTAAGTTAAATTTTTCGTGCGCATATGGCTCTGCTACGCCGCATGAGTGCGATGCCATGATAAACGAAGCTTGTGGAACGAAAGTCTGCCTATTTGGTTGCACTGCATCATTGATCGGTTTGTTCGATCACATTGATCTGAGTTGATTGTTAGCAAAGTCAAAAATTGACCGCTACCGGACCGACCCTCTTCAGCCTTGAATGGCTGGGTACCCGAAATTTACAAAGGAATTTCAGCATGTCACTCGTCGGCACATCGATTTTGCCATTTTCCACCGAAGCCTATCATCAGGGCAAGTTTGTTCCTGTCAGCCACGCCGATGTTGCAGGAAAGTGGGCGATATTTTTCTTCTATCCTGCCGATTTCACGTTTGTTTGCCCAACCGAACTTGAAGACCTTGCGCATAAATATGCAGATTTGCAGGCCATGGGAGTTGAAGTCTATTCGGTATCCACCGACACGCACTTCAGCCACAAGGCGTGGCACGAAAGCAGCCCGGCGATCGGCAAGATCGGCTACTACATGCTTGGCGACCCAACGGGCACGATCACGCGCAATTTCGATGTTATGCGCGAAGCACAAGGTTTGGCCGATCGCGGCACATTTGTTGTTGATCCCGATGGCGTGATCCAGATCATGGAAACGACCTGCGAGGGGGTTGGCCGCAACGCCGAAGAACTGGTCCGCAAGATTAAAGCTGCCCAGTATGTTCGTGCGCATCCTGGCGAAGTCTGCCCGGCCAAGTGGGAACAAGGTGAAGAAACACTTGCTCCATCATTTGATCTGGTTGGAAAAATCTAAATCAATTGCCCGTTTGGGGGCAGTTTCTTCAAGTAACCGGGCGGTTTTCTGTATTTCAACAGGAAACCGCCCATGGCCCCGCATCCCCAATGCGAGGCGGCGCTATCCGTGGTCAGCGTCAGCACGTCTGTCTTGAAAGTCTGTCATTATGCCCATGCTCGAACCTGCCACCGCTGACCAACTTAAATCTTATCTCGGGAATTTACGCCGTCCGATCGAGCTTGTCGTCACACTCGACGATAGCTTTAAGTCTGATGAAATGCGCTCGTTGGTGACCGAGGTCGCCGCGCAATCCGACAAAATTGTTGCGCGCTTCGATGGCAAGAACTCCCGCGTCCCCAGCTTTACGGTTCGTGCGGATGATGGGCGGTCTGAAGCCGTCTTTGCTGGCCTGCCTATGGGGCATGAATTTAGTTCGCTGATCCTAGCTTTGCTGCATGTTGGCGGGCATCCGCCCAAAGAAGAGGCTGAGCTGCTCGATGCCGTAAAGGCACTTCCGGGGCCGCTAAATTTCGAGATGTTCTTCTCACTCTCGTGTCAGAATTGTCCTGATGTGGTTCAGGCGCTCAATATGATGGCGGCGCTCAATCCGGCGATCACCAGCGTCGCGATTGACGGGGCGCTGTTTCCGGATGAGGTTGAGCGCCGCCAGATAATGGCTGTTCCGCAGGTATTTTTGAATGGCAAGCCGTTCGGACAAGGCCGCATGGATCTGGCGCAGATCATGGCGAAGCTCGATACCGATGTGGTGGCACGCGCGGCAGAAAAGATTGCGGCTAAGGACCCGTTCGATGTTCTCGTTGTCGGCGGCGGTCCTGCTGGCGCGGCGGCGGCTATCTACTCAGCGCGCAAAGGCATTCGAACTGGAGTTGTCGCGGAGAATTTTGGCGGACAGCTGCTTGATACGATGGGCATCGAGAATCTCATTTCGGTCTCACATACTGAGGGGCCAAAGCTTGCAGCTGAGCTTGAGCGGAATGTGAAAGAGTACCACGTTGACATTATGAACTTGCAAAAGGCGGTTGGACTCAAACGGGCGAATGGTGATGGCCTGATGACCATCGAGCTTTCAAGCGGCGCTAGTTTAAAGGCGCGCACAGTTATCCTTTCGACAGGGGCGCGTTGGCGGCAAATGGGTGTGCCGGGCGAGGAGGAGTATCGCAACAAAGGAGTAGCTTACTGCCCGCACTGCGATGGCCCGCTTTATAAGGGCAAACGAACTGCGGTGATCGGCGGCGGCAACTCCGGCGTTGAGGCAGCAATCGATCTGGCTGGTCTGGCCGCGCATGTCACTTTGATCGAATATGACAGCGATCTGCGCGCGGACGCAGTATTGCAAACCAAGCTGCGCAGCCTCCCTAATGTGAGCGTGATTACTTCGGCGTTATCTACCGAGGTACGCGGCGATGGGCAGAAGGTTACTGGGCTGATCTACCGGGACCGCAAGGACGATTCCGTTCATGAAATCCCACTTGATGGGATTTTCGTGCAGATTGGGTTGGTTCCCAATACAGAATGGTTGAAGGGCGCGCTTATGCTGACAGAGCGCGGCGAAATCGAGATCGATGCGCACGGCGCGACCAGCCTTGAGGGGGTTTTTGCCGCAGGCGACGCAACGACAGTGCCCTATAAGCAAATCGTCACAGCGATGGGGGAGGGCTCCAAATC
>JBBRXQ010000363.1:0-3363 GCA_038238515.1 Sphingomonadales bacterium
AAATCTCGAGGCCCAGCAGCGCCATATCATTGCGAAACCGGCCACCCGGCCCGACAAGGTTTGGGATCGATGCGGGCGAGAGCGCGGGCTGGCCATCGACGAGCACGAGATGGAGCCCCACGCCAAGGCCGGGCATCGTGCGCGCGCGCTCCACCGCATCGGCCGCGCCCTCACCCGACACCATCAGACTGGCGGCGGTGAGCGTGCCCGCGCGGTGCGCCAGCTCAACCGCTTGGTTGACAAAAACCGATGCGCCGAAATCGTCGGATGTGACGATGAGCTGCTTCATGGCTTGGCCGCCTTCATGCGGCCCGATGTCAAGATTTCAAACCGCATGTCGCGCCACTCAACCGTGCGCACGAAGAAACTAGCAACGTGGATCGCAAAGCCGAGCAGATCGCGCAGCGGCAACATCCATGCATGTGCGGCAGGCAAACCGGAGAGTTTATCGATGGAATTAGCGACTAACAGACGCAGGACAAGCGCGGCCGCGACCAATGCGCCGCTCATTAAATCTTGCGAAATCAGTGCATTGATCAATGCGAATGGCAACGGATAGAGGATGGTCGCGCCGAGATGGCTGCCGAGGTTGATCTGCCGGATGGTCGATGCCCAGCGCAGTTCGTGCCGCACCAAGCTGCGCAGGCTGGTTTCGGTGGCGTCGTGTGTGACGAGCACGGGCGCGACCGCTACTGCGAGGCCGAGGCCGCGCACCGCCGCGCCAATGGCGTGATCATCGGCGAGGATATTGGCAAAGCTCTCAAACCCGCCGATTGCCTCCAAAGTCGAGCGCCGCAGGGCAATCGTTGAGCCCATGCACGCGCCGCCCACGCCGAGCCGCAGGCTGAGCAAGACGCTCGGCAGGAATTGATAGCTTTGCATCGCGGCGGCCATGTTGGACCACAAGCCCGATGTGCTTTTCCCGGCATAAACGCAGGTTACCACGCCGACGCCGGGCCGCGCGAGGGCGGCAGCGATGTGCGCGAGATAGTCTGGCGGGGCGGCGATATCGCTGTCGCTTAGCACGATGAGGTCGTGCCGTACGGACTGGTTCATATTGATAAGATTGCTGATTTTCGCGTTGGCGCCATACGTCCGCGCGTCGACAATCAGATCGTGCGGAACCTCTAGCAGTGCGGCAACTGGAATGGCGGTATCGTCTGCGGCTGATACGCCGAGAATAAGCTGGATCGGCGCTGGCCATTGCTGAGCGCCGAAACTGGACAGGTTTTCCGCAAGATTGGGCTCTGCGCCGTGCAGCGGCTTTAGTATCGTTACGGCTTCAGGCGCGATTGCGGGCGGGATGGCCCGAAGCGCGCGGCCGAAGTGCTTGATGGCCAGGATTTGGGCGACCTGACTGGCGCAGCCCAACATCGCCAAAAGGCTGGCAATCCAAGCAAGGCTGGCAATCCAAGCGATGAAGGCCATCGTCAGGCTCAAACCCCAGCGGTTTGGCTCAAGAGCCGCTGCCGCACCAGCGGGAGTTGGTCATTGCCAAAATACATATGCTCGCGGTCTATGAACATGGTCGGCGAACCATAAGCACCGCGATTGATCGCTTCCTGCGTGTTGTCACGCAGTTTGTCCTTGATCGCTTGGCTGGCGCAGAGCGCGGCGAGCGCGGCGCCATCTAGGCCGCAGGCATCAGCGATGGCGATGAGTTCGGCGGGGTCATCAAGATTGCGCTGGTCGCCGCAATAGGCATCGAATGCGACCTGCGAGAAGCGCTGCAACGCAGACTGATCGTGCTCTAACGCACAGCAAAAGCGCATTGCGGCGACCGAGCGGAGCGGATGATGCGCGGAAGGAAAGCGCATCGCGGTGCCCGCCAGCTGCGCCCATTCGCTGAGCCAGCGGGACGAATGCTTTTGCGCCGGGCTGGCCGCATCGGCGCGGCGTTCATAAAGGCCGGGGTTCGCCGCATTGAACACGCCGCCGACCAAAAACGGCCGCCATGCGATGGTGGCCCCGGTTTCGGCGAGGATTGGCTGGATATTGGCGAAGGCCAGCCGGGTCCACGGCGAGGACAGGTCATAGAAAAATTCAACGTGCGCCATCGGCAGATCCCTCTTATTTATTCCTCAATTCCAAACAAGACCTTGCGCGCCTGCGCATCATGGCCCTTGGTCAACATTTCGCGGCCCAGCGCCATGCCCCGGCGCAACCCCTCGCGCTGTTTCAGGCGTTCGTACCACGCCTTAAGCGCGGGGAAAGCGGCCAGATCGATCTCTTGCGCGCGCCATACTTGAATCCACGGGAAGCAGGCCATGTCGGCGATAGAATAGTCTACGGCGACATAGTCGCGGCCTGTTAGCTGGCGATCAAGCACGCCGAAGAGCCGGTCCACTTCGCGCCGATAGCGATCGGTGGCATAGGCGATCCGTTCGGGCGCATAGAGCTTAAAGTGCCCATGCTGACCCATCATCGGCCCCAGCCCGCCCATTTGCCAATTGAGCCACGCAAACACGGCGGCGCGTTCGCGCGGGGCGGCGGGCAGAAACTGGCCGGTCTTTTCGGCCAGATACGTCAGGATCGCGCCGGTTTCGAACACGCTGAGGGGCAGCCCGCCATCTGCTGGAGCATGATCGATGATCGCGGGGATGCGGCCATTGGGGCTGATGGTGAGGAAATCGGCTTCGTGCTGCTCGCCTTTGCCCAGCGCGATCCAGCGGGTTTTGTACGGCAAGCCGCATTCCTCGAGCATGATCGAGATTTTCCAGCCATTCGGCGTGGGCGCGGTGAGCAGTTCGATCATTTCAGTGGGCACCCCATATCGCCAAGGCCAAAGGTTTTGGGCTGGTTTAGCGCACGTTTTGCCAGAATACGCCTAGCCGCACAAAATTTTTTGAGCGATTGTAACGACAGCCGATATTCTGGCGAATTTACCAGTGCCACCCCGGCGCAAACCATACTTTCGGAGACTTCCCATGATCAATTTTAAATCCGGCGTCGCTCTTGCTGCCAACGCTGCCATGCTCGCGGTCGCATTTGCTGCGGCTCCTGCCCCGGCGCTCGCTAAGGAAAAGACCGCTGACGTGGTCCATTGCTTTGGCGTAAACAGCTGCAAGGGCACATCGGATTGCGCTTCGTATAACCACAGCTGCAAGGGCCAGAACGAGTGCAAGAACATGGGCTTCAAGGAATTGTCGGCCAAGGAATGCACCAAGCAAGGCGGCAGCCTGACCGAAGTTAAGTAAGCTTCAGAGCCTTACCCCCCTACCGGGGCTCCGCCATCCCGCCCCTCCCCCCGGCGGATAAACGGAGCCCCGGCCCCCCTTTTGTTGGAGAGGCCGACATGACTGAACGCCTCACCGGCTTTGGCCTGGGCATGCGGCGCGAACATTTCCGCGATTATATCGACGG
>JBBRXQ010000364.1:0-3357 GCA_038238515.1 Sphingomonadales bacterium
AGCATGTTGAGGATGCGTCCGACAACATGACCCGGTTTGTGCTGCTGGCGCGCGCACCGCTTGATCCCGCCGAACTGCGCGGCCCGGCGGTCACAACATTTGTGTTCGAAGTGCGCAATATCCCTGCTGCGCTTTACAAGGCACTCGGTGGTTTCGCGACGAACGGGGTCAACATGACCAAGCTCGAGAGTTACCAGCGTGGCGCAAGCTTTTCAGCGACCGCGTTTTATGCCGATATCGTGGGCGCACCGGGTGAGCCGGCGGTTGATCGTGCTCTGGAAGAGCTAGCTTACTTCGCCAAAGATCTGCGACTGTTGGGGACCTATCAGCAAACCCGGGAGCGTGGTTAGGCTAGCGCCGCTGATGAGCCCTTAGGGTCATAAAATCCGCTTGTGGCGCTAGGGCGTGCATGCGACCAACTGCCCGGTGAGTATTGCAGCGGCACCCGATAGCGCGGAGACAGGCGCGCGCGCATGGAAGGCTGCGCGCAGCATGGGCGACATCCAGTTTGCCCCCGTGCCCGATATCGTCGTTCCGCCACCACAGGTGCCCGAGTGGCTGCTCGCCATGATGCGGTTTTTGTCCAAACTGTTTGAACCACTGGGCAAATGGCTGGTGTGGATCTTGGGCGAAAGCTGGAACGGGACGCAAATCCTGCTGATCGTGTTGGCGGCGTTCGCGGTGCTGTGGTTGGCATGGACGCTGCTTTGGCCGCTATGGCGGGACCGGCGCAAAAAGAGTGAAGCCGGGCCAAGCTGGGCACCTGCGCGCGAAGCCGCGCTGGCGCTGCTTGAAGATGCCGACCGGCTCGCAGCGCAAGGCCGATATGACGAGGCAGCCCGCCTCCTCCTAGAGCGCAGCGTGCGCCAGATCGCTACCGCGCGGCCGGGGTGGCTAACCCCATCAAGCACCGCGCGCGAAATCGGCGCGATCCGCGAATTGCCGGGGCCCGCAAGACAGGCCTTTGGCGAGATTGCCCGCGCGGTTGAGCGCAGCCTTTATGCGCTGCGCAGCCTTGCTGCCGAGGACTGGGCGCGCGCACGCGCCGCTTATGCCGAATTTGCACTGGCCGATTTGAAGGCCCCTGTATGAAGCAGGCGGCGTTTTCGCGCGGAACAATGTTGGGCATGGTGCTGATCGGGGCGCTGGCCTTTGTCGGAATGCTCTTTTGGCTGGGCAATAACGGCGGCCCGGCGAACAATGGCGGCGGACATGCAGGCGGGCGCGGGCTTAACGGCTTTGCCGGGCTGGCCGCTATGCTGGGTGCCGATGGGCTGGAGGTGCGGCGCGCGCGCAGCAAGGCTGGGCTTAAAGGCGAAGGCCTGCTGATCCTGACCCCGCCCGCCAATGCCAAGGGCAGCGAGATTGAGGAGATTGTTTCGGCACACCGCACCGCCGGACCAACCATGGTGATCGCGCCCAAGTGGGCAGCCGCCCCGATAGCCCGCAATCCCAAGGCCAAACGCGGCTGGACCAAGATTGTCGGGACCGCCGCGCCCGAATGGCCGGGCTTTCGCGACGATGTAAGCGTGGGCTTTGGCAAACGCCCGGCGCGCGGCTGGCAGGGCGGCGGGGCCAAGGGCCGTTTGCCGCGCGACAAGCAGGTGCTCTCGGGCGAAGGCGCAGGCCTCGTGCCGTTGGTGACCAGCGGTGATGGACGGGTGCTCGCCGCGTTTGATGAAGGCAAGGGCGATTATCCCGCGCTTCATGCCTTTGCCGGGGTATCCCGCAAGGCGCAGAACGCCGCCAACGAGAACGATGAACAGATCTATCCGCTGATCCTCGTGTTCGAGCCCGATTTGCTCGACAATTGGGGGCTGGCTGATCAAGCGACTGGAATGATAGCGCGAAAGCTGGTGCTAGCGGCGGCGGGCGGGCCCGATGAGCCGGTGACGTTTGACCTGACGCTCAATGGTTTGGGCGCGGCGCGGAATTTGCTGACGCTCGCGTTTGAGCCACCATTTTTGGCGGCCACCTTGTGCTTGATCATGGCGATGGCGGCGATTGGCTGGCGCGCTTTCAACCGCTTTGGCCCGGCGTGGCAACCGGGGCGCGAAATTGCTCTGGGTAAGACCATGCTGGTGCGCAATAGCGCGGGGCTGATCCGGCGCGCTGGGAGGCTGCATCTGATTGCCCGGCCCTATGCCGATGCGGCGCGCGAGCGATTGATGCTCGTGCTCGGTCTGCCGCGCGGGCGGACGAGCGGCGAAACCGACGCCGCAATCGATCAGGCGCAAGCCCGGCGAGGGATCGCAGGCGCGCAATTTTCACAATTGTCGTCACGGCTGAGTGCAGCGAAGCGCCCCGGTGATGTCGTGCGCATGGCGGCAGATTTACAGAGAATCGAGAAGGAATTGACGCAATGACCCTGGACGATGTGCGCGCGCTGGCCGGCGCAATTCGCGAAGAAGTGGCCAAAGCGGTGGTAGGGCAGGACGAGATTGTCGATCACTTGCTGATCGCGCTGTTCGCAGGCGGCCATGTCTTGCTCGAAGGCCCACCCGGCACCGCCAAGACATTTTTAGCGCAATGTTTTGCCACCGCGCTGGGGCTTGATTTCGGGCGCATCCAGTTCACCCCCGATCTGATGCCGGGCGATATTCTGGGCTCCAATCTGTTCAACTTTCAGACCAGCCAATTTACCCTAACGCGCGGTCCGATCTTCCGCGAGCTGCTGCTGGCCGACGAAATCAATCGTACCCCGCCCAAAACGCAGGCCGCGCTGCTGGAAGCGATGCAGGAGCGGCGTGTGACGCTGGACGGCGAGACATATCCCCTCTCCGATCGGTTTATGGTGGTCGCCACGCAAAATCCGATCGAGAACCAAGGTGTCTATCCGCTGCCAGAAGCGCAGCTCGACCGGTTTTTGTTCAAGCTGCTGGTCGCGTACCCTTCAGCAGATGAGGAAGCACAGATTGTCAGGCGCTTTGGTAGTGGGCGCGGTGCGGCGCGCCCGGCGGAACTGGGCGTAAGCGCGATTACTAGCGCCGATGCCATCGCGGCGGCCAATGCGGCGGTGGGCCAAGTTACGCTGGCGGAGACGGTGATCGATTATGTGGTGCGGCTGGTGCGCGCCACGCGCGAGAGCGCTGATCTGGTGGCCGGGGCGAGCCCGCGCGCGGCGGTCTTGCTCGCAGGAGCTTCGCGCGCGCGCGCCGCGCTTGATGGGCGCGACTATGTGGTGCCCGATGATGTAAAAATGCTGGCCACCGCCGTCCTCCGCCACCGCATGTTGCTCAGTCCCGCCGCCGAGATCGAAGGACGGCAGGTGGAGGCGATCGTTGCCGATCTGGTCGAACGGACTGAGGCTCCGCGTTGATGGCCTCATGACGTTCCCCGCCTTCTATCCCACCGCGC
>JBBRXQ010000365.1:0-3324 GCA_038238515.1 Sphingomonadales bacterium
AGCATCTGTTGACGATGTTCCGCGATGATTTTGAGTTTAGCGATTCGGCCGGCGCATCGCATCTGGGCCATGGTTCTGCTGCGCCAGCGCATCATTCCCAGCCTGATCATTCCCAGCCTGATCATACTCGGCCTCATGTGACGACATTGGACGAAGCGCCTGTGGCTCTGGTGAGCGAGCCGGTTCAAGAGGCTGCCGATGCGCCAACCGGTTGGACGGCTGAGGCCGAAAAGGAACTCTCGAAAATTCCGTTTTTCGTGCGGGGCAAGGCACGGCGGAACACCGAGCGCTATGCCACCGAGCAGGGCCTAGCCGCTATAACGCTCGAAACGCTCTATGATGCGAAGGCGCACTATGCCCGTTAATTCAGCAATCCCCGCCGACAACATTCAGGCGGCAAACATTCCAGTCCGCGTGGTGATCATCACGCTCGACAACCACCTTTCAGGGGCGGTGATGCGGGCACAAGAGCAGTTCACGCGCAATTACCCCGGGGTGACAATCGGCTTTCACGCCGCCGCCGATTGGGAAGAAAAGCCCGAAACACTCGCAGCCGCCCACGCCGACATCGCGCGCGGTGATATCATCCTGATGACGATGCTGTTTCTTGAGGATCATATTAGCGCGGTGCAGCCGCAGCTGATCGCGCGCCAAAACGATTGCGATGCGATGATTGGGCTGATGTCGGCGGGTGATATCGTTAAGCTGACGCGCATGGGCGATTATCGGATGGACAAGCCCGCCACCGGTCTGCTCTCGATCATCAAGAAGATGCGCGGCACCAACAAATCCGGGGCAAGCTCCGGCGCGGGGCAGATGGCGGTTTTGCGCCGCTTGCCCAAGCTGCTCAAGTTTGTGCCTGGAACCGCGCAAGACGTGCGCGCCTATTTTCTGACGATGCAATATTGGCTGGCGGCTTCGGACGACAATGTTTTCGACATGGTTCGTGCGCTGGTTGACCGCTACGCCGATGGCACGCGCCGGTCGCTGCGCGGCAAGATGAAGGCGGTGTTGCCGCGCGAATACCCCGAAGTGGGCGTGTATCACCCCGCGCTGCCGCAGCGCATGGCGCGCACCATAGCCGAACTGCCGCGCCGCCAAGACGCGAAGGGCACTGTTGGCCTGCTGATGCTGCGCTCTTATGTGCTGGCCAATGACGCAGGCCATTATGACGGCGTGATCGCGGCGATGGAAGCGCGCGGGCTGAACGTGATTCCGGCATTCGCTGGTGGGCTCGATGGGCGTCCGGCGATTGAAGAGCTGTTCATGAAGGATGGCGTTTCTCAGGTCGATGCAGTTGTAAACCTCACCGGCTTCAGCCTGGTGGGCGGCCCGGCTTATAACGATAGCGCAGCAGCAGAAGCCATACTGTCAAAGCTCGACCGGCCTTACATTGCGGCTCACCCGGTGGAATTCCAAACGCTGCAGGCATGGGGCGCGAACCGTCAGGGTCTGTTGCCGCTTGAATCGACGATGATGATCGCGATTCCTGAGCTTGACGGCGGCACTGTGCCGATGGTGTTTGGCGGGCGCTCTGATGGTTCGGACACGCCGTGTACGGGGTGCCAGCGCGGCTGCACCTTCCCCACTGGCGGCCAAGTGCGCGCCATGCAGAGCTGCGGTGAACGCGCCGAAATGCTGAGCGCACGAGTGCTTAAAATTGTTGAATTGCGCCGCGCGGCCAATGCCGACAAGCGCATTGCGACAGTACTGTTCAACTTTCCGCCCAATGCTGGCGCGGCAGGAACGGCGCAGTTCCTCGCTGTGTTTGAATCGCTTCACGCCACGCTTCAGCGGCTGGCGCGCGAAGGCTATACGGTGGAGGTTCCAGCCTCGGCAGATGAGGTTCGCTTGCGCATTCTGGGCGGCAATGCAGCGCGCTATGGCACCGAAGCCAATGTGCATGCCCGCGTGAGCGCAGACACCATCGTGCAGCGCGAGACCTGGCTGAACGAGATCGAAGCATCATGGGGCCCTGCCCCCGGCAGGCTGCAATCAGATGGCTCCTCGGTCCACATCCTTGGCGCGCAATTCGGCAATGTGTTCATCGGCATCCAGCCAGCGCTGGGCTATGAAGGCGATCCGATGCGGCTGCTGTTTGAAGGCCGGTTTGCGCCAACGCATGCATTCGCTGCGTTTTATCGCTGGATCAAAGAAGACTTCCGCGCGCATGCCGTGCTTCATTTCGGCACTCATGGCAGCTTGGAATTCATGCCGGGCAAGCAAACTGGCCTAAGCGCAGAGTGCTGGCCCGACCGCTTGATCGGCGATCTGCCCAATATCTATCTTTATGCCGCAAACAACCCTTCGGAAGGCGTACTCGCCAAACGTCGCTCAGGCGCGGTTCTGGTCAGCTATCTGACCCCGGCGCTGACCAATTCGGGTGTCTATAAGGGCCTTGCCGACCTTAAGGCTTCGGTTGAGCGGTGGCGTCAGGCCGAGCCGGGCAGCGATGAGCTGGCCAATCTTGCCGAATTGATCGGCGATCAGGCGACCACTCTGGATCTTGACGGCAGCGACATCACCGCGCTGGCGGCAAAACTTTACGAGATCGAGCGCGAGTTGATCCCGCAGGGCCTGCATGTCGCGGGCGCGGCAGCCACCCGCGAAGAGCGCGTGGATATGATCGCCGCTTCGGCCAGCGCACGTGGCCAATTGCTCTCGGTTGATGCGATTGAGGGCATCGTTGCCGGCACGATCAAGCTTGATACGCCGCTGCTTAAGGAAATGGATGCGCTGAATACCGCGCTTTCATCGAACGGCGAGCTGGATGGGATCGTCCGCGCGCTGAACGCCCAATATATTCAGCCAGTGACGGGCGGCGATCTGCTGCGTTCGCCCGAAATCCTGCCCACTGGCCGCAACATTCATGGTTTTGATCCGTTCCGCCTGCCATCCGCTTATGCGGTGAAGGACGGCGCGGCGCAGGCGCAGCGGCTGATCGAGCGCAGCATGGCCGATGCGGGCCATCTGCCCGAAACCGTGGCGATGGTGCTGTGGGGCACGGACAATCTGAAGAGCGAAGGCGCGCAAATCGCGCAGGCCATGGCGCTGATGGGCGCAAAGCCGCGCTTCGACAGCTACAACCGGCTTGCCGGAGCCGAACTGGTCAGCCTTGAAGAGCTGGGCCGCCCGCGCATTGATGTGATCGTCACACTTTCGGGTGTGTTCCGCGATCTGCTCCCGCTGCAAACGCGGATGCTGGCCGAGGCCGCCTTGCTTGCCAGCCAAGCCGATGAACCGGCCGAGCTGAACTTCATTCGCCGCCACAGCCTGGCGCATCAGAGCGAGCATTGCTGCGATATGGAAACCGCCGCTTTGCGC
>JBBRXQ010000366.1:0-3306 GCA_038238515.1 Sphingomonadales bacterium
CCACCTTCTGAAGGCTCCGCTGGAAGCAAAGGCTGTGATCCCGCCATATGTCATCGCTTCCTTAAAAAGGCTGCCGAGCATTGACAGGGTTACGTAGAGTACCAGAATGTTTTAGCGCCGTCGATGTTCTGGTAATTTTGTCGCGCTAGCGCTGCTCTGGGTATATTCCGACACTGCTTTTGTAAGCGGCGATGGTTAGTGTGACCATGCCTAAATTTTCAAAATGGAGTGGGCAGTATGCCAACGGCACTTCGTATTCTCCTCGTCGAAGACGAACGGTTGATTGCTTTGCTGCTCTCTGAAACGCTTAAAGACATGGGCCATAGCGTTTGCGCGATTGCTTCCACAGAGGCGGACGCAGTCGCGCAGGCGCTGGCTCATTTGCCTGATTTTATGATCGTTGACGCAGGGTTAAGCGATGGCGACGGTGTCGCGGCGGTTGAGGCGATCCTTAAGACACGCCTGGTGCCGTATCTGTTTGTCACCGGCAATGCACAAAAGGTTCGGGCTTTACGGCCAGATGCCGTCGTTCTCGAAAAGCCGTTTTTCGAGCTGGACCTTGTGGCGGCAATCGAGCGCGCCCTGGCTGTTTCGGTGGCCACGTGAGGTCTGCGGGCCACCACATGGAACGACATCGCTCGCAGCACATCGGCTGGTTGCGGGCGTCGGTTCTAGGTGCCAACGATGGTATCCTTTCAACGGCAAGCCTCGTACTCGGCGTTGCCTCGGCAAATGGAACTCGGGCCAGCGTAATGGTTGCGGGGGTGGCCGGTCTGATTGCCGGTGCCATGTCGATGGCGGCAGGCGAATATGTTTCGGTGTGTTCGCAGGCTGATACCGAAAAAGCTGACCTTTCTCGCGAAAGTGGCGAACTAACGACCGACGCCGCCGGCGAACATAGCGAGTTGGCCACCATTTACCGCGAGCGCGGTCTTGACGCTGATCTCGCAAATATCGTTGCTACCCAGCTTATGGCGCATGACGCACTGGGCGCTCATGCCCGCGACGAACTTGGTATTACCGACGCTTTGCGTGCAAGGCCAATTCAGGCGGCTTTGGCGTCGGCGGCGAGTTTCGCTGCTGGGGCTGCTTTACCCGTGATTGTTACCCTGTTGGCACCAGCACCTTATTTGATCATTCTGGTGTCTGCCGCATCTCTCGTCTTCCTGTTCATTCTCGGCACACTAGCGGCATGGGCGGGCGGTGCGAACATGCTGAACGGTGCGCTGCGCGTGACCTTGTGGGGTGCATTGGCGATGGCGGTTACAGCGGGCATCGGCGCTTTGTTTGGGACCGCGATCTAGGCGCGGCGGACACCTGCGCTCATTCGCAGAACCGCGATATCCTGCTCGATATTGTCCTTAATGCGACAACATCGTGCAGTAATCTGCCTGAAGCAATAGATCGCGGGTGACGCCGCCCAGCGCCCATTCACGCAAACGGCTGTGACCATAGGCACCAGCGACGACGATGCCGGCTCCAAGTGCTTCGATGGCGGCGTTGAGCTGATACGAATTGTCACCTTGGTCTAATGCGACGAATTTGGGGACGGCCGCGATATTGTGGGGTTTCAGCCATTCGCAAACTTCGGTGAGCTGCGCGGTCACGCGCTCCTGCTCATCTTCATGCCCGATTTGGAGAACCGTCACATGCTTGGCCAGACCAAGCAAGGGCAGTGCATCGGCGACAGCGCGCCTGGCTTCGCGGCTGTTTTTCCAAGCAACAGCCATGTGGTCGAAATTCAGCGTGCTGGCAGAGCGGGGAACAACAAGCACGGGCCGTCCTGCCTGCATCACGATATCGCCCGGCCTCTCTCGCCGTCCATTCTCGTGCGGATCAATCGCATTGCCGCTTGTGATGATGAGATCGCACGAACGGCTCTCGCGCGACACATAGTTTGCAACGGTTTCAAAGATCGTCGCTGAGCGCCATTCGGTGCCCCCAGTCCATCCCTGAAACGCCGCAAGAAACTCCGTTTCGGCGACCTTGATATCGCGATTAATCTCTTCGCGATCCTGATCGACAAACATAGCAGGAGCATAGCCATCGCTGTATGCCATCGGCATCGGCTGGCAGGCAGCTATGCCGATCACACGCGCGCCGAATTTTTTTGCCATGTCACTGGCGATCGGAAGCAAATCGCTGTTTGCTTGCCCCAGCTTCATATGCACCATGATGGTTTTGAAGGTCATTGAGCACCTCTCGATTGGTACGGGTTGATTTTGCAGCCAACTACCGAGCAATACTGCCCTGTTGTTCATCCCCGCCAACAGCCTCGGAAACTACTCAGCTTTGCTTGCGGCGCTGCACGCACGCCAGCTTGTCAGTTTGCCTCGCCAATAGACGAAGTCTTTTTGGTCGATCACCCAGGCAACCTCGCCCTGCATCGGGATTTTGCGCCCGTCGATGTTCTGATAATCCCAAAACTGACCGTGCCATGGATAGTGCTTGTCTGCGCCAAACGCCCTCGACACTGCTCCCGCTGTTTCAATAAGTCCTTCTTCATTAAGTCCGAAGGTAATTTCAGCACGCGATTCCCCGCTTCCGGTGGCCACTTTGATTGCGCGCGGCCCAATCACAGTCCACTCAAGCTGGTGATCGAACAGGAGCGCATCGGGGTTCCACGGTAATTCGGCGAGATAGCGCAAAGCTTCGCCCTGATTAAGCGCAGCGGTGCCGTCCTCCCGCGCCACCCGGATTGCGCCAAATAGCCTTGCCTCAAACAAGCCCCGCCCAACAACGAACGAGTCGACCACTGTGATGGCTCCGAGCGGGCCGATGGCTGCGCGCCAGACAAAGCCCGTACTCGACGTTCCGATCCGTTGCCGGGCGGTGAAATGTTGCGGCGTGCCGCCGGGCTTGAACCACATCGTCCCAGTCTGAGCGACATCGACGAAGCGTGCTGGGCTGATGCGATCCGCACCCATGCGCTTGGCAAGATCGGTGACCGCAGCAGGCAAGCCAGACCGCGCCATGACAATGGTTTGTGCTTCGGCCAACTGGAGGTCCAAAGCATCAAGCCTTTGGTTGAAACGCCGCCGGGCCAGTAGACCCGCTGTTACTCCAATCGCACTGATTCCGGCGGACAGTTTGGCAGCAAGATTTTTCATTTTTCACCTGCAGTTATGATCGTCAGCCGCGTGCCAGTGCCAGCGCTTTTGATCGAATCACGCGTAATCAAGAGCGTCGTTCCCGGTTCGAGAACGGTGAGAATGTTTTGTCGCAGGCTTTCCGAAAAATGGCCGCGCGCGTGTTCGATCGCTGTCATTTCGGTTGGCGTGCCAGTGGCTTGCCCCGGCAGAGGCA
>JBBRXQ010000367.1:0-3292 GCA_038238515.1 Sphingomonadales bacterium
CCACCCCTAACCCCTCCCCCTTCAACAAGCTCAAGATGAGCGGAAGGAGGCAACGGAGGGGGACTTTGTTGCGCTTTTACTTTGAAATGGTGCGTTTCTTGCCCTCCTGCTGCTTGCGGGAGGGTCAGGCTGTTTGGCCGACCTACAGCTGCCCCATCTGAAGGAATTTATTCAGCCGGTCGGTGCGCAGTTCGTCTTTGGACATTCCAGCGAGCGAGCCAAGCTCGGCGGTGATCGCGGTGCCGACGCGGCCCATGGCGAGCGCGGGCGCGCGGTGAGCGCCGCCGGCGGGCTCGTAGATGATGCGATCGATAATGCCGAGGCGCAACAGCTCGTTGGCGGTGATCTTCATCGCTTCCGCTGCTTCAGCGGCTTTGCCCGCGCTGCGCCAAAGGATCGATGCGCAGCCTTCGGGGGAGATCACCGAATAGACCGAATGTTCGAGCATCAGCACGCGGTTTGCCGCCGCCAGCGCAATCGCGCCGCCCGAGCCGCCCTCACCCACGATTACCGCAACCATCGGCACGCCAAGCGAGAGGCATTTTTCGGTGCTGCGCGCGATAGCTTCAGCCTGCCCGCGTTCTTCGGCATCGAGACCGGGAAACGCGCCGGGAGTGTCGACCAGCGTGATCACCGGCAGGCCGAAACGGTCAGCCAGCTCCATCAAGCGGATCGCTTTGCGGTATCCCTCAGGGCGCGCCATGCCGAAATTGTGCTTCACACGGCTGGCGGTATCTTCGCCCTTGGCATGGCCGATGAGCACGACCTTGCGCCCTTCGAGCGTGGCGAAGCCGCCGATGATCGCCTCGTCATTGCCGAAGGTGCGATCGCCGCCCAGCGGCAGGAAATCGCTGCAAAGCGTTTCTACATAGTGCTTGAAATGCGGACGCGCGGGATGGCGCGCCACCAAAGTGCGCTGCCACGGAGTGAGCCGCGAATAGAGATCGGACAGTTGGCGCTGCGCACGCTCGTTAAGCAGCGCCGCTTCACCATCCTGACCGCCCGCATCGCGCACTTGGGTTGCCCGAACTTCGAGCGCCTGAATTGCCTTTTCGAAGGGCAGATATTGATTCAATGCGTTTTCCTCAGAGCGGAACGTCAGACCGTCATGGCCATTCCGCGATAGATACGCGAGCGATAGCGCGAATCTTCGGCATCGGGAAGTGGCGCGCCGAGCAGCAGCACGCCGCGCGCAAAACGCTTCACTTCTTCGAGGTGCTCACCCACGTTGCGCGGCTCTTCCGAACGGACGCGGCGGGTGAGGTTGATCTGGTTGATCGGCACATCGTGAACTAGCCGCTCATTTTCCACCGCCGCGGTGGCGGTGAAAGCATGGAGCGTAGTCTTGATGAAGTTTGCAATGGCAAAGGCCGGGCTGGTATCGCCCATTGGCACATCGGGCGAAACGAGCACGATTTGGCAATCATCATAAAGCGACGCCTTGCGTGCGACGCGGAAATGATGCGTCAAGTTGGCCTCGACCACATCGCGAAACGCCTCTGGCGAGAGCGGATTTTCGAGCTCGAACAACCGGTCTGGCAGCGGCGCGAAGGGCGAGGAGACGATAGTGGTGGGCCGGCCCCAGCGGCCAAGTGCATCGTCCATCGCGATTTCGAGACCGCTATCGCACAGGATCGTTACCAACTGATCCTGAGGCAAATCGGCCAATTGTTCGCGGATCGCATCCGCCCCGGCCTGCGTCGCGGTGAGCAGCACGACGCGCGCAACGTGGCAATCTTCGACAAATTGGCGCGCGGCTTCGGCGAGATAATCGGTGAGATGTTCACCGATGATCCACACGGTTTTGCCGCGCATCTGATCAAGCCGCTCTTGCTTGGGGCTGCCAAACAGTTCGCGCTCGGTGGTGGAGCGTTCGACGCTGAGCCCGCCCGAGGGCATGAAGGTTTCGCCGCTGACCGCGCGGTCAGCGAGGAAAAACACCGTTGCCTGCGCCACTTCGCCTTCGGTCGGCATTTTGCCGAGATGCAACTGCTTAAGCACGCCGCTACCGACCTTTTTGGCCTCAATCGCGATCTTGTCAGCGGGCAAGAAGGGGATATCGTCTGGCGGCAGCTTCATCAGCCAGCTGCTGTTGCCCTCAGGCGTATCAGGACGCGCATTCCATTCGGGCGAATCGAGGAAATAGCCGCCTTTGCGCAGCCGCGAGACGAGCCTTTCGGCGATGGACGCGGTGAGCAGGAAGCGATCCCATGTGCACACGCCGTCGCCCTCGCGCGCGCAGAGCAGCGCGAGATCGCGCAGCTCGCGCGGGTTATTGGTGTCATGCGACATACGGATCGTGTCGTTGCGCGAAAGGCGGATGAGCACCGCCTCCACCCGCACACCGCGCCGCAGCGCCTTGATCACTGCTGCATGGATCGCATTGAGGCGCTTGTTTTCAAGGATCAGCTTGCCGCGCCGCTCAAACAGGCCGGGCTTGCCGCCTGTGCCCGCCAGACGGTCGCCATCAACCGGGCCGGGCGCGATGGCGTTAAACTGAACCTCGGGGCCGAGATAGCGCGACATGGATTCGACCATCGCGCGCTGCCCAGCCTTTGAAACCGCATAATCGGCGCGGTTTGGATAAGCGACCGCGAGGAATTTCTCGCCGCCGAAATAAGACGACACGTTGAGGATATAGCCCGATCCTTGCGCCTTCATTAGCGGGACCACGTGGTGCATCAGCAGATAGTTTGACACCAGATTGGCATCGAGTGTGTAGCGCCAAGCATCGATATCCATATCGACGACCATGTCTTCGGCGCCCGCAACCCCGGCATTGTTGATCAGATAATCGATCCGGCCAAACGCCTTGATCGTTTCATCCACCGCGCGCTTCAATGACGCCAGATCGCTCACATCGACGCCGCCCAGTGTTTGCACGCGGCGCTCAACGCCCGCAAAGCCGACATCCTCAAGCTCGCTGACGATGCGCGCGCGGGCCACCACTAGCTCGCTTTCGCGGCGCGCGACCATCATGATTTTGCCGCCCGCGAGCGCCAGAAGCCGCGCGACCTGACCGCCGATGCCCGCCGAACCGCCGGTGATCAGCGCGACTTTGCCCAGATGCAGCCCGGTGATGTTTTCGCTGAACCCCGGCATCGCTTTGCGTGCGCCGGTCGCCTCGCCGATATTGGCGGGAAGATAGAGCGTGACCTCGCGGATTTTGCTTTCTTTCAGCAAGATGCGCGCCGCATGGCCTGCGGTGAAGCGGATGTTTTCGCTTTCATCGTTGCTATAGCGGACGATCTGGTTGCCCCATTCGGCCTGACGGCGCCGCCCGTGCTTGACA
>JBBRXQ010000368.1:0-3286 GCA_038238515.1 Sphingomonadales bacterium
CCGGGCAACAGAACGGAATTCAGCGGCCCGGGGGGGGCCGGGCAACAGAACCCCCCCACTGGATTTGGATTGGCTCGTTTGGTTTCTCGATTGTGGCGCTAGTGAAAATGCGCGGATCTGGCCGGTATGGCTTGATTGAGGGCAAGGGGCGATTGGGTTTGAAACCTCATTAGTTGCCTCTCGCATCGGCGGCGCGCAGGTTGTAACCGCACTTAGAACAAATCGCATCGGGCACGGGTTTGCCCGCGAAACCAAGCGGGCCCCAGTGAGGCCCGATGGTGTAAGGCGATTTACCACAGCGCGGGCAAGCGACTGTCAGCGAGAGAAATAGCTGGAGGAGCACGGCTGCTCCAAACACGCACCAGCCAATTGTTCCGCTCCCGCTTTCGGCGACAAAATTCCAGACGATGACAGTTAACGCCACCAAGAAGGGCAATGACAAAACAAGTGAGTAAGCGCGGATGCGGACCATCTAAGTCTCCTGCACAACATTTGGCATGTCTGCTAGCGATACTCGCCTGATCGGCTCGGCAGGAACAACAGTGGTTCGAAAACCGCCATCGACCTCACGCACAATTGCACCAGCAGTCATCGCCCCTACCTATCCCCGTCGCTCGCCCTGCCTTTTTGCGCCGGCAGCACCGACGTCCGCGACTCAATCTGGTAAGCGCGGATGCGCGAGCGATCAAACAGCTTGGCTTCATCTTCGGTGATAATCCGCTGCGATTCGGGATCTGACATCGCGGCAAAGCAGGCTTCTAGCGCGGCTTCATCGGCAAAATCGATTTCGAGCGCGACGTCGAAATCCTGATCCTGTTCCTCTCCAGCGCGCAAATGCAGATAGCGGCGCTCATAGCGGGTGGCCCAGCCGCCAAGCACACGCTTGCCGATCACGCTGTGCTTGGTCTCGTAATAGGCGATGAAATCCTCTTTGCTCATGCCTTCGCGGCGCTTGAGCAGGGCGAGCATTGTTACGGTCATGCCCGGCTCTCCTGAAAAAGACTCTCCAGCCATGCGCGGGTGGCCGCCGCCACCGCGCTGGCGCGCAGCGATGGGTGCGGGAATGCCTCGCGCAGCGCCAGCGAACGCAGCTCTATCGAGAGCGGAATGCCCGGCGGCAGCGCCTGATACAGCGCGACCAGCGGCAGCGCGCCTTCGCCGCATTGCTCGCGCAGATCGATCGCATCGCGGATCACCGCGCCCATATCGGTAGGATCAGGGCGCTCGGCTGGGGCATCGCAAAACTGCGCATAAGGGAGCAGCGCCGGATCGACCCGCGCGATTTCTGCGATGGATGAGCCCGAGCGATCAACATGGATCGGATCGATCAGCAGCGCGGCGAGCGGATGATCGACCATCCGCAAGACCTCCAGAGCTTGCGTCAGATTTTTGACCTCGGTGAAGATGCCAAACTCCAGCGTCACCCGCATCCCGCTGGCCTGCGCATGTTCGCATAGCGCGGCCAAGTGGCTGGCGGTGCGCGCGTGATCGGGATCGGAGGAGACGCACAGCACATTTCGCGCGCCAAGCTCCGCGCCAACATCGATCACTTTGCGGTGCGGACCCAGCAAGCCATCGCCTTTCAGCCAAATCACCTCGACATCGAGCAGCGGCAGACCGGACTGCGCCAGCGCGGTGCGGGCGGCGCGGGTGGTTTCGGGGGTCCATGTTTCAGGATCGACCCACAGGCCGACCATATCAAAACCGCCCGCTACGGCGGCTTCGATGGTTTCGACAGGGCCGAATTCGGGCACGACGCCAGAGGCGAGTGAAATCGGATTCTTGGTTCTTGCCGAACTCATCGCATTCCCTCCGACGTTATGTTTGAATGTATGATAATCCACACGCGCGCGCCCGTTTCCTGTTAAAATGGGGAGTAGCCGCCGGTGGGCGCTGCACCCAAGCTCGGCACAAAGAAACTCGATCAAGGAGCAGGATATGGATCTCGGACTTAAAGGCAAAAAGGTTATTCTCACCGGCGGCAGCCGGGGCATCGGCCGCGCGGCGGTCGAAATGTTTGCCGCAGAAGGCGCTGATGTCGCGTTTTGCTCGCGCAATGCCGAACAAGTGGCCGAAACCGTGGCTTCGATCACGCCGCATGGCGGCAAAGTGTTTGGCGAAGCGTTTGATATGGAATCGGGCCACGATGCTTATCGCGCCTGGCTGACCAAGGCAGGCGAAGCGCTGGGCGGATGCGATATCTTTGTGCCGATGATCTCCACCTCGGGCGCAGGCGCGACCGGCGATTGGAAAAAGACGCTGGATTACGATATTCTGGGCGCTGTGATCGGGGTTGAAGTGCTTCAGCCGCATCTCGAAGTATCGGGCGAAGGTTCGATCGTGCTGATGTCATCCACCGCTGGCCTTGAAACATTCTTGATGCCGCAGGGCTATAACGCGCTGAAGGGCGCGCTGCTGGTCTATGCCGGGCAGCTTAGCCAGGCGCTGGGCCCCAAGGGCATCCGCGTGAACGCGATTTCGCCCGGCCCGATCAAGTTCCCCGGCGGCAGCTGGGAAATGATCGAAAAGGCGATGCCGCCGCTCTATGCTGCGGTGAATGCCGATATGGCGATGGGCCGCTGGGGCGGCGCAGAGGAAGTTGCCAAGACCGTGGTGTTCCTCGCCAGCCCGGCCTCATCGTTCACCACCGGCACGAACATCGTGATCGACGGCGGCTATACCAAGCGGGTGCAGTTCTGATCTAAGGTTTTGGCGGCGCGGTGAGCGGCAATAGCCGCGTGTCTTTTTCACACGCGGCTATTGCCGGGTCATGGCGCCGCCATCGACCAGAAAGCCCTGTCCAGTCATAAACCGCGCGTCGTCCGACGCTAGGAACGCGATTACATCGGCGATATCCTCTGCTTGGCCGAGGCGGCGCAGCGGGGCTTTGTTCTCCCAATAGGCTTTGAATTCAGGCATCGCGCTGAATGCGGGCGCGGTCATTGGCGTGTCTATCGCGCCGGGCTGAAGGCAATTGGCGGTGATGCCGAATGGCCCAAGCTCGCAGGCGATCGAGCGGGTCATTCCCAAAACAGCGTGCTTTGACGCGCTATAGGCGACCATTCCCGCATCGCCAAAGCGCGCCATTGTCGAGCCGATTGTGATGATCCGGCCATGCGGCGAAGCCTTAAGGTGCGGCACGCAATCGCGAAGCAGGCGGAACACCGCAGTAACATTGACCGCCATCACGCGGTCGAAAAACGCGTCGTCATGTCCTTCCAGTGCATGGAAGCCGGTGATCCCAGCGCAGGGGACTACGATGTCGATCCCGCCAAGCGTTTCCTCC
>JBBRXQ010000369.1:0-3278 GCA_038238515.1 Sphingomonadales bacterium
CACCAATGTGATTGATGTCCACATTAGCAGACTGCGACGAAAACTCGACGAAGCTGGCGGACCATTGTTGCTCCACACCATTCGCGGCGCAGGGTATCGGTTAGGCCTGGAAGATTAATTTTTCGTCCGCCCCGCTGCGCGCGGATTTGGGCCGCTTTGGTGCGATCCGGCAAGCCCTGAACTCCGTCACCGCGCGGTTGATCCTGCTGAGCTTTTCCGTTCAGATTATTCTATCTGGTGCGGCTTTGGCTTATGTTTACGCTGCAACGTCGCGAACGCTAGAAGCCGAAGAGCGCACTGTAGTTAGCGAATTGCGCGACGATTTTCTGGCTAGCTACCGCACGGGCGGCGATTCGGCGCTCTCTGCGCTGATCGAAGCGCGGCTCGCCAAAGATCAGGGTGAGGTGGTGGCGCTGCTGATCGACCGGCAGGGCCGGGTCCGTGCCGGCAATCTCTCAGCCTGGCCAGCGACGGTGGGCCAATCCACCGGCTGGCGCACGATAGTTCTCTACCGGGTTGACCGCGCCAAGCCCGAAACGCTGGGCGTGATTGCCACGCCTTTGCCGGGCCGGGGCAGGTTGCTGGTTGGCCGGGTGGTTGATGCCAATCTCGGTTTGCTACGCATCAATATTGAGGTGATTATAACAGCGCTGCTTGCGGCAGTGCCTCTGGCGTTCTTGCTCGCGATTGTACTCGGGCGGTTTCTGAATCGCCGCCTCCGCGCGATCAACTCCACCGCGGCGGCGGTTGCGGCAGGCAATCTTGCGCAGCGCGTGCCGCGCGACGGAAGCGGTGATCCGTTCGATATGCTGGCGGCGTCGGTGAACGCCATGCTTGAGCGCATTCAGCTGCTGGTGAGCGAGCTGCGGATTGTTACCGATGGCATCGCGCACGACCTGCGTTCACCCTTGACCCGCCTAAGGTCGGTTATCGAGCGGGCTCGGCAAGGAACCGATAACAAGACTGCGCTTGCTGCGCTCGACAGTGTCTCGCGCGAAGCAGACCTGCTGCTTACGATGCTGACGACAGCGCTCCAGATTACGCGTGTCGAAGCTGGAGTAGGCCATGAACGGTTTGTCGCGGTCGATGTGGAATTGTTGTTGACCGATCTGGCTGAGCTTTATGACCCATCGGCTGAAGAGCAGGGGATCACCCTGACCTACTTAGCGCCGGTCAAGCCGCTTGGCGAAATTCAACTTCACCGTGATCTGGTGCTCCAATCGCTCTCGAACCTCATCGAGAACGCACTTCGGTATGCTGATGGTACCAACATCATCTCCCTGTCCGCAGAACCGGTCCCCCAAGGGGTCCGCTTGATCGTTGCCGATCGGGGCCCGGGAATACCAGCTGATCGCTGCGAAGAAGCAAAGCATCGCTTCGTTAGGCTCGATCCATCGCGGCATCTTGGCGGCTCGGGCCTTGGCCTCGCGCTCGTTGATGCGGTGGCGCGATTGCATGGCGGGAGCTTGGTGCTTGAGGACAACCAACCCGGATTGCGCGCGGTCATGCAGCTTACTAGCGCGTGACAAAAATGCGGCGTCTGACCAGGGGATCAGACGCCGCGTTAGTGGTCGCAGCTCTCATTGACCCACGGGGATGGGTTTAAGAGGGGATCGGAAGGGGGTCCCGATCGGGCGACAACCAATCCCTACTATGATCGCGCACACCGCAGCATGGCCGCTAAATGAAAATTCCGTAATAATGCAATGATGACTCGGCTTGGTCAGCCGCCCACGCAGCGGTAGTTGTCAAAATGAGTTCGGTCCGGGGTCTTGGCACCGAGGCTCGAGCGCGACCTCCTCCCGTTGTATATGCTCAGATGGCCGATCACGGGTGGCTGGGGCTCGATGCCCCGGGCGCCCGTATACTCCGAAAGCAAAAAAAGGGAGGAGCCGGAGCTCCTCCCTGGGTTGTCAGTATTCCTCTGCCATGCGTCCTTGCGCGGTATAGCTAATTCGGTCGAGAATTTGCATCGGCAGACTGCCATAGTCGCCTTCATCCAGCGTGGTGTACGACCCGTCTTCCTCTTCGACGACGTGGGTGCCGAAGTAGGTGTGATAGCTGCGCTGTTCTGCGCGGCGTACCGCTTCGTTGAAAGCCATTTCCTGTGTGATCGAAGCTTCGAGAATTGATGCCATGTTAGCCTCCTGCTGTCTGAATTGACGGCAGTGGGCAGGTGGTCAGGAGACGCCGGGTCCATGACGGCGAAGCCGCCGCTCTTGCGGGCCGTGGGGGTGCCGATTTTGTTGTCTTGAAACGTAGCGCTTCCGCGAAGTGGAGAGGCGGCAAAATTGGGGGTACTGCGGATCATTGACGCGGCGGCTTCTGGCCATCAGCCTGGGACTTCAATGAGAGAGAGTGTGTGTTTGGGGTGAGCCACCGCACGCGATGCCGAAGGCGAGTTGTGATAGCTGCTATCCGCAGTGCTCATCCGCCCAAGCATCTCGGTCCCGGCAAGCATAAAAATGGGTGACGCCCCGGAGTGAAGGCGCCCCCAACACCGCCCAGCTGTGCGGGCAACCGCCCGGACGCGGCGAGCGGGGCTCGATGCCCCGGCTTGCCGCTGCTCTGCGACAAAAAAAGGGAGGAGAGGCTCCAGCTTGCGCCAAAGCCCCTCCCCATGGTTGCGCCTGTCAGCCGCGGTTTGCCATCCGGCCGACAGCGCACTGATCGGTAAGACGCATGATGTGCAGCGGCACACCGGCTTGACGCAGTTTCTGCGCCAGGTTCGCCTGAATACCCGAGCCTTCGCAGACGATCGCTTCGACGGGCTTCAAGTTCACCATCTTGTCGTTGCGCACGAATGCAGCGCGGTTGCCCAGGCTGCGATCCGGCACAAACTGCACCGTCTTGACGCCGCGCGATGCTGCCCAAGCGGTTGCTGCAGCATCCACGCCCTTGCGCTGCGCCGTCGTGATCAGCACCATTTCCGGAACGCGCGCTTTGATCCCGTCGAGCCGGTCCCACAGGATTTCGTGATCGTGCCATTCCTGACCGCCGCTGACGGCGATCAGCGGGCCCTCGGGGGCAAACTGTTCGCGGCGTTCACGGCTCCGCGCGGCGAGGTAATCCCGCGCCGAGATTTGTGATGCGGTATACCCCTTCGACACAGTCGATCCCCGGGCAGACGAGAACGGCTTACCGGTTTCGACGCGGTAGACTTCCGAAGCATGGTCGCGCATCGTTTCCATGGCTTCCCTGACCCCTTGCAGCGTCTGGCAAAGCATCTGGGTATCTTCCAGCTCCACGGCGTAGATTTCCGAAGGGTCGAAGGTCCG
>JBBRXQ010000370.1:0-3275 GCA_038238515.1 Sphingomonadales bacterium
AAGCCGCTGATCTGGTCGTCGCAAGGATCGCTGCCCGAAGCCGCCGTTATTTTATATAAAGGCGATGTCGCTGTGGCCAAGATCGAAACACAGGGTCCGTGGGCGCTGTTTCGCCTGATGGACAAAGCAAAACGCGAGAATTCTGGGCCAAGCACGCTGCTCGCGACCTTTGGACAGGGCGATGTCTCGGCGGTGTTTCGGATCAGCCTGCCTTCAGACCGCAACCCATTTGGCCGGGGCGGTTTATGGAGCTTTCGATGTCCGGCCTTACTCTGACCGCGTGGCTGTTTGGAAAGTTGCCGGCGCATGGCGATTTTATCGCGCGCGGGCTGAATCCGGCGCAGCGTGATAAACTCGATCTCTGGCTGTCGAACGAGATGGTGCAGGCACGCGACGTTTATGGCGCGCGGTTTGACGATGCCTATGATGCGGCAACGCCTTGGTTCATGAGCGCGCGCGATGAAGCTGGCATTTGGCAGGGCGCGGCGATTTGTCCATCGGTTGATGCTGCGGGTCGGCGGTTTCCGATTATAGCGGGGTGCAGCGCGGACGACGCCGGAGCCGCTGCCGGAATGGCAGCGCGCTCCGAGGCAGCTATTTACCGGGCGTTTGAAGAAGGACTTTCGGCGGATGGACTCCACCTGCGGTTGGCGGATGATTTCATGACGGCGACTATGACTTGGGATACAATACCCGAAGGCTGGTGGCGCGATGGTAATGAACGGGTGGAGCCCGATCGGCTCGCTGGTTTTGCTCCAATAGGATTGGTAACGCGAATGCTCAGGGATTTCATTGATGGGTAGCATGTTGCGCCTCGACGACGTGCTCGAAACCAACACGGGCTGCGTCCGCAAAGCGAACGAGGACAGCGCGGTGGCCCTCACTCAAGCCGGAGTCTGGCTCGTTGCCGATGGCATGGGCGGTCATGCCAATGGGCAGCAGGCGAGCCAGGCGTTAGTGCGCAATTTGGCATCTGCGAGCATACCAGAAGGTTTCACGGATGCCTGCGCTGCCTCGGCTGCTGCGATCCATGCCGCCAATGCCGAAATCTATGCGCAAGCGCAGGAATTGGGCGTGCAGATGGGCTCGACCGTTGTCGCTCTGGTGGTGCGCGAGCGCCAGTTTGCCGCGCTTTGGGCGGGTGATAGCCGGATCTATTTGTTTCGTGCGGGGACGCTGCATCAATTGACCGTCGATCACACCCAGGTTCAAGAAATGCTTGATCGCGGATTGTTGACCCAAGAGCAGGCTGAAGGCCATCCGATGGGCCATGTGCTGGCGCGCGCAATCGGCGTTCGTCCTGAGCTTGAGCTCGACGCGGTGAGCGATGAAGTGCAGCCGGGCGACATTTTTTTGCTGTGCAGCGATGGTCTGCACGGGGTGTTGACACGTGACGAGATCGCTGCGGCGCTCACAACATATGGCCAGTCCGCCGCCGCGCCGCTTGTCGCGCAGTGCCTTGATCGCGGAGCGCCCGATAATGTTACGGTGCTTTTGGTCAGTGCCAGCGAGCGAACAGCGCTTATCTTCGCCAATCCAGCAGGCATGTTATGAGCAACGCAGAAACCCCTCCTGACAACAGCGATCCCGGCGACCGGACTATTTTCAATCCGCAAGGCGGCCCGCCGCAATCTGCTCCGCCAGCAAACTCATTTTCGGAACCCATGCCGCCCTTAGCGGTGCCCGCTCCAACGCCGATACCGGTGGCCCCCGCCACATCGTTTGCGCCGGGCCAGCAGGCCCGCCAGATTCAGGTGGGGGATGTTCTGAACCACATCTTCGAGGTCAAGCGTTTCATCGCGCGCGGCGGGATGGGCGAGGTTTTTGAAGGGATCAACGTCAACAGCGATGAACGCGTTGCGATCAAGGTCATTCTGCAAAACCTTGCGGCGGATCCCAATGTGCAGGCGATGTTTCGCAAGGAAGCGCGCACGCTTACCCGACTGGGCCACCCGGCGCTGGTGCAATACCGCGTGCTGGCGCAGGAGCCGGTGCTGAATGTCTTTTACATCGTCACGGAATATATCGACGGGCGCAATCTTTCCGATGTTCTGCGCGATCTTGATCCAACGCCCGCCGAACTGGCCGCGCTAACCAAACGCCTGGCCGAGGGGCTGAGCGCGGCGCACGCGTTGGGGGCAATCCACCGCGATATTTCGCCTGACAATGTAATGCTTGAGGGCGGGCGGCTCGAAGGCGCGAAGATCATCGATTTCGGGATCGCCAAGGATCTTGATCCGGGCTCGGCCACGATCATTGGCGACGGTTTTGCAGGCAAGTTGAACTATGTCGCTCCCGAACAATTGGGCGATTTCGGGCGCGAAGTGGGGCCATGGAGCGATGTTTATTCGCTGGGCCTTGTGATTCTGGCGGTCGCCATGAAGCGTGATGTATCGATGGGTGCCACGCTGGTTGATGCGGTCGATAAGCGGCGCGCGGGGCCAGATCTTTCGGCCATTCCCGAAGTTTTGCGCCCGGTTATTGCCGCCATGCTCGCTCCCAATCCGGCCGATCGGTTGCGCTCGATGGCCGAAGTGGTCGAGCGGCTCGATGGTCGCGGTGCGCCGCCGATTGCTGCGCCTGTTGCAGCAGCGGCCCCGGTGAAGGAAAAGAAGCTCAAGCGTGTAGCCGCCCCTCCGGCGCTGGGCGGTGAGGCTGCAGGCAAAAGCAAGCTGCCGCTTATCGGCGGCGGGATTGCGGCGGCGGTGTTGGTGATCGGGGTTGGCGGCTATCTCGCAACCCGTCCTGCCACGCCATCTGCCGAGCCCAGTGCGACAGATGCCCTAACATCGTCGTCAGTTTCTGCGCCAGCCGATCCCGCCATTGCTGCGCGCGGGGCGCTCGATAGCGGGCTGAGTTCGGTTGGGTGCACATGGCTCGAAGTCGCCTCGATCACGCCCGATCAAGGCGGTCTGGCAGTTGCTTTGCGCGGGGTCGCAGGGCGGCCTGCCGATGCTCAAGGGCAAATCGCGGGATTGTTAAAGAACGCGGGAGTTGGTGCGGCGAACCTCGATTTCGCCGATGTCTCGCCGATCGAGCCAAGCGAATGCGGCCCACTTGAAGCATTTCGCCAGATCCGCTCAACGTCGGGAAATGCCATGACGGTGGCCCAGCGTCAGTTTGAGATGGTCAAGCTTATCGAAGGCGATGATGCCGGAAAAATTGGCGGGCAAGCGGTGCTGAACTTCAACCTTGCAGATACAGCGCGCGAGTATTCGATCTTTGGCCTTGAGCCAAATGGCAATATTTCGCAGCTTACGCAAACCACGTCGGAA
>JBBRXQ010000371.1:0-3271 GCA_038238515.1 Sphingomonadales bacterium
ATCCCAACTATTGCGTGGTCGTGGGCGAAATCGCGGTGCTGCCGCTGGTGTTTGGGCTAACGTGGATCGCGGTGCTGTTTACGGCTCTCAATGCGGCGATGTTGTGGGTGCGCATTGGGGCTGAAAGTCGCGCGCTCTATAGTTTGCCGGTCGCAACCGAGGGCTGAACCTTTTGCACAGCCTCGCGTTCGGCTTTGATGCGGAGCATTGCGGCGTGGCATATTGCCGATGTTTGATCGACTTTTGTGATCATGCAGGCTTCAACTCGTTTGCGGCTGAAGCTGCGCATTTCTGCGGGACAGAGGCGGCGGGCTTCTTGGGCGCAGGCGCGTTTGCCTAAATCTGGGGCGGCAATGGTAGGCCCGGCGGTTGTTAGGAGGGCGCAGCTTAGGGCGGCGGTGAGCGCTTGGGTCAGGGTTCTGCAGGTTTTGGGCTTCGGGTTCATAAGGCTTGATCCAGATCGAAGTTTCGGAAGCGTGAACTGGATCGCTACATCGCTTGGCATGAACGGCGAATGTCTTTGTTTGATTTCGCGCGTATCGAGCGTTTGCGATTGGCGCAGTGACTAGCCCGTTTCGACCAGATCAATTCCGGCAGCGAGGACTTTGGCTCGCAGCTCTGGGTGGTCGATGCGGTCGGTGACGAAGTGGCTTAGCGCTTCTAGACCGGCGATGCGGAAGGGCGCAGATCGGGCTATTTTGCTGGAGTCGGCGACGAGGATAACCTCGCGGGCGTTGCGGATGATGGTGCGCGAGACTTGCACTTCTTCGGGATCGAAATCGAGCAAATCGCCTTCGAGTGAAAGGCCGGAGGTGCCGATTAGCGCATAATCGACGCGGAAGTTATCGAGGAACTGGTGGGCCAGCGCACCGACAATCGCGCGGTCTGTGCTGCGCACTTCGCCGCCGACCGCGATGATTGAAATGCCGGGGCGGCCCGCTACTTGCGCAGTCAGTTGGTCCACCACATTGAGGTTGTTGGTGATCACCATCAGTTTTTCGTGATGCGCCAGATGCCGGGCGGCAGCCTCGGTCGTGGTGCCGATATTGATAAACAGCGATGCGCCCTCGGGCACGAGCCGCGCGGCGGCTGCTCCGATGCGGGCCTTCGCAGCGGCGGCGAGGCGGCGGCGCTCTTCATAAAGCAGATTGGCGATGCCCGAGCCGATCGCCGCGCCGCCATGCACGCGCGCGAGTAGCGAGCGCTCAGCCAAGCGGTTAAGGTCTTTGCGGATGGTTTGCGGGGTTACGCCGTGGGCTGCGGCGAGCGCCGTGACATCAACCTCGCCCGCCGCGCGCGCGCTTTCCAGAATGGCCGCTTGCCGCGCGGCGAGATCATGCCTGCTGGACATGAACCTGCGCGCTGTGCGCCTGCTTTAGATAGGCTTCGATCTTGCTGGCGGTTTCTGGGGGTACGTGGAGGCCCATTTTGCTGCGTCGGAAGAGAATGTCTTCGGCACTGCAGGCCCATTCTTCGCGGGCGAGATAATCGACTTCTGCTGAGGTGAGCCCGCCGCCGAAATCTGTGCCGAGATCGTCCGGGGTTTGTGCGTCGCCGAGCAAGGCGCGCGCTCTGGTGCCATAAGCGCGGGCGAGGCGGCGCAACAGGGCGCGGGGGAGGGCGGGGCGCTCAGCGGCGAGCGCGCTGACAAAAGCATCGAGATCGTCACCGGGGATGTCGCCGCCGGGAAGGTCAGCGCCTGCGGTCCATGGCCCCTGCGCGGCTGGAAAGAAGGGCGCGAGCTTTTCGAGCGCGTGCTCCGCCAGTTTGCGGAAGGTGGTGATTTTGCCGCCAAACACGCTGAGCATCGGGGCTTTGCCATCGGTGGCATCGAGATCAAGCACATAATCGCGGGTGACCGCCGAGGCGCTGGCCGCGTGATCATCATAGAGCGGGCGGATCCCGGCATAGCTCCAGACGACGTCTGCCGGATGGATTTGGGCCGCGAAATAGCGGCGCGCGGTTTCGCAAAGATAGGCGGTTTCGGCGGGCGAGATTTCGGCGCGGCCGGGTTGGCCCTCCCACGGTTCGTCGGTGGTGCCGATCAGGGTGAAATCGGTTTCATAGGGGATGGCGAAGACGATGCGCCGATCAGGGTTTTGCAACATGAACGCGTGATCGCCTTCATACAGCCGGGGCACGACGATGTGGCTGCCCTTGATCAGCCGAACGCCGCGATCCTGCCGCGCGTTGGCCACGCGCTGGAGCACATCTTCGACCCATGGCCCCGCCGCATTGACCAGCGCGGTGGCCGCAACGGTGCGCTCGCCTTGTGGGCCGGAGACCAGCGCATGCCAGTGCGCGCCTTCGCGCTTGGCGGAGACAAGGCGGGTGCGGGTCTCGATTCTCGCGCCGCTTTCGGCGGCACCGCGCGCATTGAGCACGACCAAGCGGCTGTCTTCTACCCAGCAATCGGAATAGACGAATGCTTTGGACGCGCCGGGGAGCAGGCCGTTGCCGAGCAGCGAGCGGCGCAAGTCGATGGTTTTGGTGGCGGGCAGTTTTTTTCGGCCACCGAGATGATCGTAGATAAACAGGCCGAGCCGAACCAGCCATGCGGGGCGCGGCGAATTGAGCTGCGGCAGAACAAATGCCAGCGGCCAAATGATATGCGGGGCCATGCCGAGCAGCCGCTCGCGTTCGATCAGGGATTCGCGCACCAACCGGAATTCATAATATTCGAGATAGCGCAGGCCGCCGTGAATAAGCTTTGTGCTGGCCGAAGATGTGTGGCTGGCGAGATCCTCTGCCTCAACCAGCAGCACCGATAGCCCGCGCCCAGCGGCATCGCGCGCGATCCCAGCGCCGTTGATCCCGCCGCCAATGATCAGTAGATCGTATGCTTCGTGCAAATCCGACTGAACACCGGTAGCCATGCTGAAATTCCTTAGTCCTAGTTTTTTCGCTTTACGCGCTTTGGGGGGCAAAAACAATGGATGCGAATGCAAAACGAAATGCTATGACGGGCAAAAGAACGTAAATCGAAAGGGATTGTGATGGCAGAGGCAAAGTACATTCTGGCGATTGATCAGGGTACGACATCGACGCGCTCGATCGTGTTTGACGTGGGCACGCGGCCGGTGGCGACCGCGCAGGCCGAATTTGCGCAGCATTATCCCCAGCCCGGCTGGGTTGAGCATGATGTGGAGGATATCTGGCGCGATACGCTGGCAACCGCAAAAGAGGCAATCGGCAAGGCTGGTCTGACAGCAGCGGATATCGCCGCTATCGGGATCACCAACCAACGCGAAACGGCGGTGATCTGGGACCG
>JBBRXQ010000372.1:0-3268 GCA_038238515.1 Sphingomonadales bacterium
ACTTCGGGCCCATTCTCGGGAACGCAGGCTGGTTTCAACTTGATCAAGCCGACGCTGAAGCCTGAATCGTCAGACACCTACGAAGCCGGACTTCGCTTTGGCACCGGGCCACTGCGCGGTGTGCTGGCCGGATATCTGGTCAATTTCCGCAACCGCTTGCTTGGCATTCCGACCACGGTTGGCATTGTCGGCGGCCCAGCAGCGCTCCAGAACGTAGGCGGTGTGCGTTCAGCCGGCATTGAAGCCAGCGCCGAGTATCAGATTGGCGAAGGCTGGTCGGCGCAAGGTTCATACAGCTACAACGACAATACCATCCGCAACGATCTGGTGGTTGCAGGCACCGTCATCCCCCTCAATGGCAAAACGGTGCCAGATTCGCCCAAGCATCTGGTGCATGCCGAGTTTAACTATGATAAAGGACCATTCTTTGGCAACCTTGCGGTGAACTACATGTCGAAGCGGTTCTTCACCTTCACCAACGATCAATCGGTGCCAGACCGTGCGATCATTGACGGGACGATCGGATACCGCCTCGACGTTGGCATGCGCAAGCCGGTTGAGCTACAGGTCAATGTCACCAACTTGTTTGACAAAACCTACATCGCAACGATTGGCTCGAACGGGTTTGGCAACGGAGGCGATAATCAAACGCTGCTGACCGGCGCGCCGCGTCAGGTGTTTGTAACGATGCGGGCTGGCTTCTGATGCGCCGCGCGCTTCCCCTCACCCTTGCCGCTGTTCTTGCCCTTGGCGCGGCTGCGGTGCCGGTATGGGGGGAGGCGCGCGCGCCATCTAAGGCGAATCTGCAGACTAAAAAACCGGGGCGTCCGGTCCTGCTAATCTCGATTGACGGACTGCGACCCGGCGATGTGCTGGACGCAGCCAAGCGCGGGCTTAAAGTGCCCAACTTGCGGGCTTTTGTTGATGGCGGCGCTTATGCAACGGGCGTGGTGGGCGTGCTTCCCACAGTGACCTATCCCAGCCACACCACCTTGATCACCGGGGTCGCGCCAGCGCGCCACGGCATTGTGAACAATACCACGTTTGATCCGCTGGCAATCAATCTGGGCGGTTGGTTTTGGTATGCCGAAGATAATACATCGCGCACTTTGTGGGATGCCGCGCATGATGCGGGGCTGACCACGGGCAATGTGCATTGGCCGGTATCGGTTGCGGCGCATAACGTCACTTGGAACCTGCCCCAGATTTGGCGCACCGGCCACGCTGATGATGCCAAGGAACTGCGCGCGCTTTCCACCCCCGGTCTGCCGCGCGAACTAGAAGCCGCCGCTGGAACGACTTACGCCGATGGCAAGGATGAAAGCTTGGGCGGCGACCGCAACCGCGCACGGTTTGGCGTGAAGCTGATTGAGCGGCATCATCCGGGGTTTGTAACGTCTTACCTCACTGCGCTCGATCATGAGCAACACGGCAATGGCCCCGGCTCAGCCGAAGCGCATGCCACGCTTGAAGTGATCGATGGGTTGGTGGGCGAACTCGTTACCGCCGAAATGAAGGCGCATCCTGATGCGGTGATCGCCGTGGTCAGCGATCATGGGTTTGCCCCGGTCGATACTGTGATTAACCTGTATCGCCCGTTTATCGACGCCGGGCTGGTCAAAGTGGATGCGGCGGGCAAGATTGCCGGGTGGGACGCGGCACCTTGGGCGTCGGGAGGATCGTTTGCGATTGTGCTGGCGCGGCCTGATGATGCGGCGCTGAAGGCCAAAGTGGCCGATTTGCTGGCAAAGTTGGCAGCCGATCCCGCGTCCAAGATCGATCAGATTATCACCGGCCCCGCTATTGCCGCCGCCGGAGCCAATCCGCAGGCAAGCTTTTATATCAATCTGAAGCTGGGCGCGGTCGCGACGCCGTTTGTCAATGACAAGCTGCCGATGGTTTTTCCCTCGCCAGTCAAGGGCATGCACGGCTATTTTCCCGCTGCGCCTGAGATGCGGTCAACCTTCCTGATCATGGGCAAGGGCGTGGCCAAGGCAAAAAATCTGGGCGAAATCGATATGCGCTCTATCGCGCCGACTCTGGCGCAGGTGATGGGCGGCAAGTTGCCCGATGCGGAAAAAGCCGCGCTTACGATTGGTAACTGATTAGAGCCGCAGGCCTACGGTCTCGTCTAGTCCAGCCATGAGGTTAAGCGTTTGCACCGCAGCGCCGCTTGCACCCTTGCCCAAGTTATCGAGCACCGCGATCAGCCGTGCCTGCGATCCATCGGCTGCGGCGCAGACGTAGAGGTTTAGTCCGTCCCACGCCTGCGCTGCGCCGCGCAGAAGCAGTTCGTCGGGGTTTTCCTGATGCACGCGCACCAGCGGGGCATCGTGATAAAACTGCGTGAGCGACGCGCGCAATTGATCGGGGGTGCCCGCGCCGGGCCCCCAAGATGACATGGCGGCGAGCGGCAGTGGCACTTCGACTACCATGCCGCGATAGGCGCCGATCACAGCGGGGGCGAACAGCGGCACATGCTTTAACCCCGCAAACTGCTGCATTTCGGCCAGATGTTTGTGGTCAAGGCCAAGGCCATAGGCGCGAAAGGCGATCTCTGGTTCAGCCTCAAACCGCGCGATCATGGCTTTGCCGCCGCCGGAAAAGCCCGACACCGCGTTCACCGTGTAGGGCCAATCTGGCGAGAGTAAGCCCGACCGCACCAGCGGAGCGATCAGCGCGAGGAAGCCGGTGGGGTAGCAACCGGGATTGGACACCCGCCTAGCGGCGGCCACGGCATCGCGCCCGATCAGCTCGGGAAAGCCATAAGTCCAGCCCGGCGCGACGCGGTGCGCGGTGGAGGCATCGATCATGCGCGTGCGATCGTTCGCAACCATCGCTGCCGCCGCGCGCGCAGCATCATCGGGCAGGCACAGGATCACCACATCGGCATCGTTGATCGCTTCGGCGCGGGCGCTGTCCTGCTTGCGCTGCGTCTCGTCCAACGTGACCAGCACAAATTCTCGGCGCAGCGCCAGCCGTTCGGCGATCTCCAGCCCTGTGGTGCCCACTGCGCCATCGATAAAGACGCAGGTGGTCACGCCAGCGCAGTGAGCGGCAAATAGCCAACAAAGCCGTCTTCATCCTCAGCCAAGCCAACCTGCCCCCACACCCAGCCGCCCGAAATATCGAGCACTTGAAACGCGCTGCCCCCTCCAAGCGAAGCCAGCACGCCGCTGGCAGGGTTTGCAGCAAGGTGAAGCTCTGCCCCGCCCGCCGCAATCGTGCGCGGCATTGGAACGACATAATGCGGAACAAACACCGTGCC
>JBBRXQ010000373.1:0-3255 GCA_038238515.1 Sphingomonadales bacterium
CGGATCGGCGGCGTCTTCCTCGCCCAGCGATGATGGCGCAAGCGGGCGCGGTGGTCGCGGTTCTGGCCCAATCGGCTGCGCAAATAGCGCCGGCAGGTCGGAATCCAGTTCATCACTCGCGCCAGCCCGCGCCGCGTCCGCCACTGGCGGCCGCCCAAGATCGCCATGCTGGCGCACCGCGCCCCAGATCGTGTTTTCGGCTGGCTGGGCTGCAGCAAACAGCGGCTCAAGCTTCGCAAACCAGCTATCCTCGGGCAACGTCGATTTGCCTTTGCCCAACGATCCGGTGATGAACAGCGCTTCTTCGGCGCGGGTCATCGCCACATAGAGCAGCCGCCAGTGCTCTTCGCGCTCCTCACGCTTGGCCTGATCTTCGGCGGCAAGCACCGGCCCTGCTTTCTCTGCTTTGCGCAGCCCCGGCAACGGCACTTTGCGCTGCGTGCCAAGCACATCTTCGATCAGCTCAAGCCCGCGCGGCGGCGAAAGATCGGGGTTATCAGCAGCATCGGCCAGGATCACGATTGGCGCTTGCAGCCCTTTTGCGCCGTGCACGGTCATCACCCGCACCAGCCCATCGCTGCGCCCCGCCTCGCGCTTCAATTCGCCTTCACCAGCATCGAACCATTGGAGGAAGCCGACCAAGCTGGACGTATGCGCGCTGGCATAACCCTGCGCGGCATTGAGCAATTCATCGAGCGGATCGTTTACTTCATGGCCCAGCCGCTGCGCCAACTTGCGCCGCCCCTGCCACGGTCCAACGAGCAGCCAATGCAGCAGCGCAGCTGGCGGTTCAAAATCGGCGCGCGCGAGCACACTGCGCAGCTGCTCCATCGCGCCGTGCGTTTCCGGGCCTTCGTTTGCGCGCAGATGTTCCCACAGCCGCACGCCTTTTTCGCGGTAGCCGTGCGCAAGCAGGTCTTCCTGCGTCCAACCGATCAGCGGCGAAACCAGCAATCCAGCGAGATTGAGATCGTCCCAAGGCTGTGCGCAAAACCGCAAGGCCGCGACCAGATCCTTGACCCCTAGCGGCGCGCCCAGCCGCAGCCGGTCAACCCCCGCCACGGGCACGCCTGCCGCATGGAGCCGCGCAACAATCAGCCCAGCCAGCTCTTTGCGCCTACGCACCAGCACCATGACATCACCCGCACCGGCGCGGCGCAAACCGCCCTTGTGCAGCGCAAAGCCCTCGTCCATCCACACCTTGACCTGCCGCGCGATCTGATCGGCCAATTTCCGGTCGCGGCGCGACAGCCATACTTCGCCGGGATCGGCGGAGTCTTCGCTGGTAACGGTAGCGGGCTCATCGTCGTCATCATCTGCGGCCAGCGCATCAGCAAGCCCAACCGGCTGCCACAGGCCCACCACACCGGGCCGCGCCGCGTCGCCATAATGCAGGCCGGGTGCCTCTTTCAGGCCAAACCGTTCGTAACCAATCGCCTCAATCGCCGCGTCGACAAATTCGAGCACGGTGGCCGCGCTGCGATACGATTGCCCCAGCCCAAGATCGAGCAGTGTGCGATCAGGCTCATCGAGCACGGCCGCCACTTCGCGCAGCTGGCTTTTGACGCGCGCTCGCGCTGCATCAAAGTTTTCGGGGCTGGTGCCCTGAAAGCGGAAGATCGCCTGCTTGTAATCGCCCACCACGAACAGCGTACGCAGCGCATCACCGCGCTGACCCTCGCCGGTGAAGAAATCCTCAACCAGCCCATCAAGCACGATGCGCCACTGCTCCGCATTGGTATCCTGCGCCTCATCGACCAGAATATGATCAAACCGCCGGTCGAGTTTGTAACGGATCCAGTCTGCGCTGGTGCGTTCGGTCAAAAGAGCGGCAGCGGCGCGGATCTGATCGTCAAAGTCGATGAAGCCCTCGCGCTCTTTGGCCGCGTCCCAAGCCTTGGCAAATCGCCAGCCCAGCGTGAGCGCGGGAGCGAGCCGCTCGGCAAGAGCGACCAGCGCCTGCATCTCGCTAATCCGCGCCAAACTCTCGCTCACGCGTGCCTGCTGATCGGCATAGCCAGGCTGCTTTTTCTCGATATTGGTGACCGACAGTTGGACGCCATTTTTTCTGAGGAAGCAGAGCGCAAAATCCTCAAATCCGGCAAGCCTTCCCGTGGGCGATGCTTCAAGCCAGTCGCTCATGATGCTCGCGCGGTCGGTCCCGGTTTTGGTGGCCCATGCAAGGTTCATCGCCATGCAGCGCCGCACCGCCAGCGTATCAAACGCGGCGTCACTGCACATATCCGCAGCGCCCGATCCATCCTCGTCCGCCGCCAGCCCAAGCAGCCCATTAATGCGCGGACGCAGCGGCGGCTGCCAGCCCCCCGGCCCTTCCCACAGCGAGCGCGCCTCGGCACAGCGCATCAGAAAATTCTGAATGTCTTTCATGCCCATCCGCAAGCTAAGCGCAGAGAGCGCATCCAGCATCGAAGCATCGCTGTTGCGTTCGGCCTCCAGCAGCAAATCGGCCAAGACTTGCCGCATCAGCAGATCGCGGTCGCGGTCTTCCATCGCGCGGGTGCCGGGGCGCAGTCCGGCCTCAATTGGAAACACAGAGAGCAACCACTGCGCAAAGCCGTGGATCGTGCCAATACGCAGCCCCCCACCCGGGCAATCGAGCACAGCGGCAAACCGGCTGCGCGCGCGGTCCAGCGTATCGGGGCCCGTCACCGCGCCAATTGCGCCAAGGTCTCTCGCCAAGGCGACATCACCAAGCCGCACCCAGCTGGCCAGCACATCGTTCACCCGCGTGGCCATTTCCGCCGCGCCCGCTTTGGTGAACGTGAGGCACAGGATCTGATCGGGCTCAACCCCGCTTTGCAATAGCAAGCGCAGCACGCGCGAGGATAATACCTGCGTTTTGCCCGTGCCCGCCGAAGCGGAGAGCCAAACATTGCGGGCTGGCGAGACAGAAGCGAGCTGATCGCCCTTAAGCGGATAGAGCTTGTTCACGCCTTTTCCTCGCGGGCGAGGCGGCCCTGCCATTCATCAAGTCGCATCAACTGGTCAAATTCTGTATAAACCGCAAGATCGGGGTTCAGCCGCGCGGTAAAGGATTCAGCGCCGAGGATCCATTTGGCGATGGCTTCGCGCAAATAACGCTCGCTCTCTGCAACAAATTCCTCGCGTTTAAGGCCGGTGGTTTTCTTGCCTTCGAGGACCGGCTCCTCACAGTAACCGAAGCTGTCTTTGGCTTTGCTAAGCGACCAGTATTCAAACCCATCAGCCTTGCCGCCAATTCCGGTGAACCCGCCG
>JBBRXQ010000374.1:0-3234 GCA_038238515.1 Sphingomonadales bacterium
GCGCACGACGCGCTCAATCGCGCTGACGGGCGAGGGTGCCGCATTTTTCGAAGCCGCGCTGCGGGCGCTGGCGGCGATCGATGAGGCAGAGGCTTCGGTCGGCCTGCATGGCTCGCTCAGCGGGCAAGTGCGGCTCACCGCGCCGCTCACCCTTGCGCAATCGCGGATCATCCCAATGGTCGCGCGCTTTCAGCAAAAACATCCGCGCATCGAGGTGGATTTTCGCCTCTCGGATCATGCGCTAAACCTTGTTTCAGACAATCTCGATTTCGCTATCCGGGTGGGCGCGATTGGCGATAGCCGCAATATCACGCGCCGGATCGGGCGCGCCGCTCGGGTAATGGTGGCCGCCCCCGCCTATATCGCAGCGCATGGTATGCCCCGCCATCCTGACGAACTGGGCGCGCACAATTGCCTCAGCTATTCGCTTCTGGCGGCGGGAACGAAGTGGTCGCTTGAGGGCCATGCGCCAGTCGACATCAGCGGCAATTTTCGCGCTGACAGCCCCGATGCCTTGCGCGCAGCCGCGCTGGCGGGGGCCGGGATCGCGGTCAACGCGCGCTGGTTGCTCGAACAGGATCTGGCCGAGGGGCGGCTGATCGAAGTGCTGCCCGATTATCCGCCGATCGATATGCCGATCCACCTCACCATGCCGCCGGGCCGCTATCTCGCGGCGCGTGTGCGCGCGCTGGCCGATTTCCTGATCGATGCCTTCGCCGCCGATCCGCTGCTCAGGATCGCATGAGCGCTGCTTTGTAACAATGCGCGGCGCGCTTGCGAACCGGAGTGCAGCACGGTGCGGTGCTTCATCCTGAAAGCGAGTAAGTCCATGACGGAGCAAGCCGGGCGCGATGCCAATCGCCGTCCTCATGTCGTGATTGTCGGTGCCGGATTCGGCGGTCTTGCTGCGGCCAAAGCCTTGGCCAAAGCGCCGGTTGACATCACCGTGATCGACAAGCGCAATCACCACTTGTTTCAGCCGCTGCTTTATCAAGTCGCCACTGCTGGCCTTTCGCCCGCCGACATCGCCGAATCGATCCGCTCGATCCTGTGCGAACAAGCCAATGTGCGCGTGTTGCTCGACCGGGTTTATGGCATCGACCGCGCCGAGCGAAAGGTGATCATGGGCGACAGCGAGCCGCTGATGTATGATTGGCTGATCATTGCCACTGGCGCGCGCCACAGCTATTTTGGGCGTGACGAGTGGGAGCGCTTTGCCCCCGGCATCAAGACCATCGAAGACGCCACCACCATCCGCCGCAAGGTTCTGCTCGCGCTGGAAAAGGCCGAAACCGAAACCGACAAACAGCGCCGCGATGCACTGCTCACGTTTATCGTGATCGGCGGCGGCCCCACCGGGGTCGAAATGGCGGGCGCAATTGCCGAGCTTTCGCGCCAATCGGTGAGCAAGGATTTCCGGCATATCACGCCGCATTGCGCCAAGATTATCCTCATTCAAAAAGGGGACCGGCTGCTGCCCTCGTTCCCGGCCAAGCTTTCGGCCAAGGCGCGCAAAAGCGTTGAGCAGCTTGGCGTCGAGGTTATGCTCAATATCGGCGTAGAGGATATCAGCGCCGATGGCGTGGTAGCGGGAGGCCGGTTCATTCCCGCCGCCACCACGATCTGGGCCGCCGGGGTCATGGCCAGCCGCGCGGCGGAATGGCTCGGGTGCGCAGGCGATCAGGCGGGGCGCGTTAAAGTCGCCGCCAATTTGCATCCTAAAGGCGAAGACCGGATCTTCGTGATCGGCGATACCGCCGCGTGCACCGATGCCTCTGGCCGTGCGCTCCCCGGCGTGGCACCCGTCGCCAAGCAACAAGGGCAATATGCTGCGAAAGCCATCCGCAATGCGCTCAAAAGCCGCAGCACTGCCGATTTCCGCTACCGCGACTATGGCAACATGGCGACCATCGGGCGCAGCCGCGCGGTGGCCGATTTCGGGTTCATTACCGTATCAGGCTTTTCGGCATGGGTGCTGTGGTGCGTGGCGCACATCTATTTCCTCACCGGCTTTCGCAATCGGCTTTCGGTTGGCATTTCTTGGATGTGGAACTATCTCACCTTCCAGCGTGGGGCGCGTCTGATTACTGGCGATGTCGCGCCCGATTTGCCCGCTGTCACCGCATTGGCCCCAGTTTTCGGGCGCAAAGCCGCCTAAGCCTTGCGCGCTTCAGCTTGGGTTCAAGCGGGCGTATCAAGAAATTTGGACATAAATATTCGTTTTGGGAATGGACACTATGCCCAGCCGGTAGGTGGCACCCGGTCCGCACTTGGGGCATTTCCCGTCTTGCAGAGAGACAAAGGAATTCAAGATGACCAGCCAGAACGCCGTCATGCAGACCGAAGTAGCAGCTCCAGCAATGAGCCTGCGCGCTCCAAAGCGCCGCGCCGCTGGCTTTGCCTGGGAAGAAAAGATGGAGGCCAGTCTCGAAGGCGATGCGGCGGCCTATCGCGAGCTGCTCACCGAGGCGAACCGCTGGCTCAATCGCTATTTCGCCCGCCGCATCCAGCCTTCGATGGTGCCCGATGCGGTGCAAGAGGCGCTGATGGCGCTGCACACCAAGCGCGCCACCTTCACCCCCGGCCGCCCGTTCCTGCCTTGGCTCGCCGCGATTGCCCGCTTCAAGGGCATCGATTGCCTCCGCGCGGCGCACCGCACCCGCAGCGAAGAATTGTCCGAGACCGAACACGGCACCGAAAGCCACGAGAACGCGGCGCTGAGCAACATCGCGCTGAGCGGGCTGTTCGATCGGCTGCGCCAGCCGCAGGCCGAGGCGATCCGGCTGGTTAAGCTCCAAGGCTTTTCGGTGCGCGATGCAGCGGGTATCACCGGCCAATCCGAAGCGCTGATCAAGGTCAACATCCACCGCGGTCTTGCCGCCCTGCGCGCCCTGTTCGGCAACAACGACGAGCATGGCGAACTTGCTCTCTAATGGCGAAACACGAATCTAGGCGCCCAATCCAGTCCGCTTGGACAAACCGCACCGATGGGATATCGCTCTGCTCTGCAAGGCAGAGGAAACCGCAGCGATGGCGCCAGATACAGATTTCACCGATAAACGCGTCCTCGTCGTCGGCGGATCAAGCGGCATCGGCAATGGCATAGCGCAGGCGTTTCGCGCGCGCGGCGCTCAGGTCCATGTCTGGGGCACCCGCGCCGCAGCGGCGGACTACAATCCCGGCGAAGGAAGCGATCTCGCCGGGCTGGGCTACACTTGCGTTGACGTTGCCGAA
>JBBRXQ010000375.1:0-3228 GCA_038238515.1 Sphingomonadales bacterium
ATTAAGCTGTGGGAAGGCGGCATGAGCTTTCATGGCGGCCTGATCGGCACAGTGCTGGCCATCGCCTGGGTTTCCTGGCGCGGGCAGATCAGTTTCTTGCGCGCCTGCGATTACATCTCCGTCTGCGTGCCCACCGGCTTGTTATTTGGCCGCTGCGCCAATTTTGTGAACGGCGAATTGTGGGGCCGTGTAACCGAATCGACGATGCCGTGGATTATGACCTTTCCGGGCGGCGGGGCGCTGCCGCGCCACCCCAGCCAGCTTTATGAAGCGGTGCTCGAAGGCTTGGTGCTAGCGGTGATCATGTTGGCGCTGTTTTGGCGCACGCGCGCGCGCTGGCGTCCGGGTCTGCTGGTCGGCACTTTCACGCTGGGCTATGCGCTTGCGCGCTTTACTGTCGAGTATTACCGCGAGCCTGACGCACAATTGCTGGAATTTGCGCAAGCGACCGGCTTTTCGATGGGCCAATGGCTCACTTTGCCGATGATGGCCGTGGGGCTGTTTTTCATGGTGCGCGGGCTGATCCGGCCGCCGCTCTCGGTCGCGGTAAAGCCAGCGGCAGCATGAAGCCCTCGCTAGCATGACCGATGAAACCGCGCTCAAGGCCATCTTTGCCCGGTTGATCAGCGCGACCGGCCCGATCACCATCGCGCACTACATAGCGGAATCAAACGCGCGATATTACGATTCGCGCGATCCGCTGGGTACGGCGGGCGATTTTATCACCGCGCCCGAAATCAGCCAGATGTTTGGCGAACTGATCGGGCTGTGGATGGCGGAAGCATGGATTCGCGCAGGGCGTCCTTCCCCGGTGCATTATGTCGAACTGGGGCCAGGCCGGGGCACCTTGGCGCGCGACGCATTGGCGACCGCGCGGCGCTTTGGGTTTGAGCCGCAGATCCACTTTGTTGAAGCCAGTGCCGCGCTCATGGCGCTGCAGCGCGCGGCGTTTCCGGCAGCACATTGGCATGCCGATCTTTCCACCTTGCCGGATGAGGGGCCGTTGCTGCTGGTGGGCAACGAGTTTTTCGATGCGCTGCCCATCCATCAATTGGTGCGCGCGCCCGCCGGATGGCGCGAGCGAATGATCGGGTGGGACGGCGAAGAGCTGATCGCGCTGGCGGGCGAACTGCCAATGGATGCGGCAGTTCCTGAACAGTTTGCAGATGCACCCGAGGGGGCGATCATCGAAACATCACCAGCCGCCGCCAGCGTGGTCCGCGAAATCGCGCGCCGTCTTGTGGCGCAAGGCGGCGCAGCGCTGCTCATCGATTATGGCCATAGTGAGCCGCGCCTTGGTAGCACGCTTCAGGCCGTGCGCGCGCATGCCTGCGTCGATCCGCTGGATTTTCCGGGCGAGGCGGATCTTACCGCGCATGTCGATTTTCACGCGCTGGCGCAGATCGCGCAGGCGCAGGGCGCGGCTTGGCTGGGCACCACGAGCCAAGGCGCATGGTTGCGCGCGATGGGCATCGAACTGCGCGCCGATGCGCTGGCCCGCAAAGCGCCGGGCCAAGCCAAAGCGATCGGCGCGGCGACGGAACGGCTTGTGGATGACCAGCAGATGGGCGCGCTATTTAAAGTTATGGGCCTGACTGCGCCGGCTTGGCCCAAAGGGGCAGGCTTTTAGAAAACTCAGATTAAAAGGTCATGCTTTGGATCGTTGCAGATCACTGCGCTGGATAGTTGGCAGCGAACCGCTTGCATCACACCTTGGTTAACCCTCAAATTCCCTGAATTTCCGCCCTTTTGCTGCGTCAAAAAGCCTCTTGGCAAACCTGCGGAATTGGGTCTATCAGACGCGCCGAGCGCTGGGGTAATCGGTTTGTGATCAATTTCTCTGCGCAGGGTCAGTACCTTGGTGTATCTTCCCGCGTCTGGAATATTAAGTTAAGTCGATCACGGCCAAAGTGGCAGTCTAATAGCAGCAAGCAGGACATTCTAATGGCAACTGAGATGAGCATTGATCCGGGTCATCCTGCCGGTGAAGGCGTGCGTAGACGTGATTTCATCAACATCGCAGCGGTGAGCGTGGGCGGCGTAGGCGTTTTGGCCGCACTGGTGCCGCTGGTGTCGCAGATGGCGCCATCTGCCGATGTTTTGGCCGAAAGCTCGACCGAAATCGACATCTCGCAAATCGCCGAGGGCCAAGCGATTAAGGCGGTTTGGCGGAAACAGCCTGTATTTGTCCGCAATCTTACCGCTGCCGAAATCGCTTCTGCCGAAAAAGTCGATATCTCAACGCTGCGCGATCCGCAGACTCTTGAACAGCGTACATCTGCTGGCAAGAAGAATTGGATGATCACCATGGGCGTCTGTACGCACCTTGGTTGTGTTCCGCTGGGCGCCAGCGAGGGCGAGGTCAAAGGCGAGTATGGCGGTTATTTCTGCCCTTGCCACGGTTCGGTTTACGATACCGCCGCGCGCATCCGCAAAGGTCCTGCACCGAAAAACCTTGAGGTGCCAACGCATAAATTCACTTCCGACACTGTCGTGCAAATTGGCTGAGGATTGATACGATGAGTTTTCCCTGGGCAAAAGATTATAAGCCAGCAAACCCGCTGATGCGGTATCTGGACGAGAAACTTCCACTTCCCCGCTTCGTTTATAACGCGGTTGGCGCCGGCTATCCTGTTCCGCGCAATCTTAATTACATGTGGAACTTCGGCATTTTGGCCGGGTTCGCGTTGGTGATGCAAATCATTACTGGCGTGGTTTTGGCGATGCATTACGCCGCCAATGCTGGTGTTGCGTTTGATAGCGTCGAGCACATTATGCGCGACGTGAACTGGGGCTGGATGCTGCGATATGGGCATGCCAACGGTGCTTCGATGTTCTTCGTTGTCATCTACATCCACATCTTCCGCGGATTCTTCTATTCTTCATATAAAGCGCCGCGTGAGATGATCTGGCTGCTCGGCGTGGTGATCTTCCTGCTCGTGATGGCCACCGCTTTTATGGGTTATGTCTTGCCGTGGGGCCAGATGAGCTTCTGGGGCGCGAAAGTGATCACCGGATTGTTCTCAGCGATTCCGATTGTCGGTGAGCCATTACAGCAGTGGCTGCTCGGCGGTTTTGCACCTGACAATGCGGCGCTCAACCGCTTCTTCTCGCTTCACTTCTTGCTGCCATTCGTCACTTTGGGTGTGATCATCCTCCACGTATGGGCGCTACACATCCCCGGCTCGTCGAATCCGACCGGTATCGAAGTGAAAACCGAGTCAGACA
>JBBRXQ010000376.1:0-3221 GCA_038238515.1 Sphingomonadales bacterium
AGCACAAGCGTACCGAGGATGAGCTGGAACGCCGGGTGCGTCAGCGCACGGCGGAGTTGGCTCGTGCGAATGGCATTCTTGAAGTCGAGATTGCCGAGCGAACGAAGGCCGAGGCGCAGCTCATGGCATCACTGCGGGAAAAAGAAGTCCTCCTCCGCGAGCTGCACCATCGCGTGAAAAACAACCTCCAGATCGTCTCAAGCCTGCTGACGCTTCAGGCCGGCCAGATAACCGACAAAGCAGCCAAAGAAGCATTGATGCAATCGCGCGCGCGGATCGGAGCGCTCGCGCAGATTCACCGGCTGCTCAATCAGGAGGAAAATGACGGTGATTGTGTTGATGTCCCCCTCCTGCTTGCTGATTTGTGCACAAACCTGCGCTCGCTTTATCGCCATCAAGCGGGCATCGACTTGCAATGCGAAGCCGCTGCGCAACAGCTCCCCGCGAACCTGGCGGTGCCGTTCAGCCTGTTCACAGTTGAGGTGATCACCAATTGCTATCGCCACGCATTCCGCGGCGGTCGCTGGGGCACGATCAAGGTGCGTTCGGCTATCGAGGATGAGCGCGGGATCCTGACCGTCCGCGACAACGGCATTGGCTTTGACAGCCTCACAGTCACCGGTTCGATGGGGCAGCAACTTATGAGCGCCTTTGCCGAGCAATTGGGCGGCTCATGCCGGATTACCCAAGCCGAAGGCGGCGGTTCGCTTGTGACACTGGACTATATTCTGCGACGATAACGCCGACTTTTGCGGTGAACGAAATGCACAAAAGCCCGCGCGGATCGGAGAACGACCCGCGCGGGCTTAACATGCTTTACGGCGAAGTACGCCGGGCAGCGACCGATTTATTGGCAGCGCACCCCATCGCGGCCGATCGTACGGCCAAGCAGAGCGCCGGCCGTACCGCCGAGGATGGCACCCAGCGTCTTTGAACCACGCGGTGCAATTACATTGCCAAGCAATCCGCCGCCAACCGCGCCGATGATCAGACCAGTGGTGCCATCGTTGCGGCGGCAATAATAGCGGCCGTTTGATCCGCGATAAATGCGATCATTTTGTGCAAGCGTATAGGGTTGGTAATTGCTGCCATCGCGGTAATACCGATCGGCATAATACGTGCCGTAGCGGGGATCGGGCCGATTATAGTCGTAGCGGTTGTAATTCTGCCACGCGAGCGGGGTTAGCTGCCGGTTATTCTGGCGATAATTCCTGCGTTCGACGTTACGATTGTAACCGCGATCATGTTGGTAGTCCTTCCAATGACCTTTACGGCCCTTATCGCCATTTTTTCCGTTGTGATCGCCCTGATCATGCTGGTGCTTTGGCGAAGCACCGTAAGCGCTTGCGGGTATGGTTGGCACCGTGATGGTAGCTAGCATAGCCGCCCAGATCAATTTGCGCATGTCACAATTCCTTTATGAAGTTGAAGGTAGAACGTTTCGCTCAGTACTCTGGGCCCGACGATACGAGAATAAATTCTAGTGATGGCTCATTGGTTCGCGCTGTCTGGCCCCCCAAGCGCCCTGAGTAGTTTCCGACCCTATCGTTATTCTGCCGGCCTGCGAGGTTAATCTGCGACAAGTTTGTCGGATGTGAGGATATGCGGATGACAGACACGATGGCCTCCGATTGGAGCCGCGAACTAACCACCCGGACCGGGTTTCAGTTTAAAGTGCGCCCTGCCCAGCCCACGGATGAAGCCGCGTTGGGAGAGTTTTTTACCCACGTAACGCCCGAAGATATGCGCTTCCGGTTCCTGACCGGACTTAAGACGGTGGGGCATGAACGGCTTGCCGCAATGACTGCGATTGATCACCACCAGACCGAAAACTTTCTGGCGGTCGTCGATGGCGCAACTGGAATCATAGCGACTGCTATGCTCGCCTGCGATTCCGACATGAAGACCGGCGAGGTCGCGATTGCGATCCGATCGGATTACAAGGCTCGGGGCGTTAGCTGGGTCTTGCTCGAGCACGTTACCGCCTATGCAGAAGCTAACGGATTAACAACGATCCAATCGGTCGAGATGCGTGCCAACCATGCCGCGATCGATATGGAGCGCGAGATGGGTTTCGTCGCCGAATCTTACCCCGGTGATCCGACGCTGGTTTTGGTGAAAAAGCATTTGAATCAGGGCTGATGCGCTTGAAGAGCAAGCTCAATGTCGTGGTGGCGGCGGTGCTTGTGGCCATGATCCACGGCACGAACTTGTTTGCGCAAACACTCCCTCTCCAAGTTGATGGCGCTATCGAGGAACTGAAACCCGGCGGTTTTCTCTGGGCACCGGACATCTCGCCGCAGGGGCCGGTAACGGTCATCATCAGCCTCGCAACCCAGCGTGCTTATGCCTATCGAAATGGCGCGCCCATCGGCGTTTCGACTGTTTCGACAGGCGCGCCAGGCCATGAAACGCCGACGGGACTCTTCGTGATCCTGCAAAAGGCCGTGAAGCATAAATCGAACAAGTACAGCGCAGCACCAATGCCGTTCATGCAGCGTCTGACATGGGATGGCATTGCGATGCACGCGGGCAGGCTTCCTGGATATCCGGCATCGCACGGGTGCATCAGGCTTCCGTTTGCATTTGCCAAACTTTTGTTCGGCATCACAAAGCTCGGACTGACCGTGGTTATAACCGACAATCCGCTGGCACCCGAAATTGCTACGCCTCCAGATCTTCTCGATGAGCCTTTAACCGATGGAAATGCCGCGACGCAGCTCTATCGTTGGCAGCCGGAGAAAGCGCCGACGGGGCCGGTCACGATCGTAGTGAGTGGCCGAGATCGCCGTATCATCGTCTTACGGAACGGGGTCGAGATCGGATCGGGAACGATTGCCATCGACGGTCCGGTCACCCTGACCGAAGCTTTTACGCTAAATACCGTCGATGCGACCGGAGCCCATTGGTTAAGGCTGCCTCTGCCGGGGCAAGCCCCTGGCGCGCCAAGCGAAATGACAGCGATCGAACACGCGCGCGGTCATTTTTCGGAAGACCTGCGACAAAACATTCTCGCCGTTCTCGAACCGGGAACGACGCTGTTGATTATGCGTGATTCGATCAAAAGCGCTGGCACTGGCAAGCAGCTGACGATCATGACTGCAGGTGAAAAATGAAAAATCTTGCTGCCAAACTGTCCGCCGGAATCAGTGCGATTGGAGTAACAGCGGGTCTACTGGCCCGGCGGCGTTTCAACCAAAGGCTTGATGCTTTGGACCTCC
>JBBRXQ010000377.1:0-3213 GCA_038238515.1 Sphingomonadales bacterium
CCAATCGCGGCGCGGCGATGCCCGATTTCACCTTCGCCGATCCATCGGGCGCAAAGCTGCGCACGCTGGATCTGAAGGGCAAACCGGTGCTAATCAACTTGTGGGCCACATGGTGCGGCCCTTGCGTGCTAGAAATGCCGATGCTGGATACGCTAGCCGGCAAGCACAAGGACGCGCTGCGTGTTGTAACGGTGTCGCAAGATTCGGGCGGCGCAGAAAAAGTCTCCAAACTTTTTGCCGAGCGCAAATTTGTCCACCTTCAGCCGTGGCTCGATCCGGACAACAATCTTGGATTTCAATACAATACCGGTGTGCTGCCCACCACGGTGCTTTATGACGCCTCTGGCCGCGAAGTGTGGCGCATTGTCGGCGCGCACGATTGGCTAAGCCCGCGCACCGACGCGATGCTGGCGGAGACGATCAAGCCTCCGGGCTGAGAATGCCGGTGGATGCTAGGTGGCCGACTTGCAGAGCTGGAATAAGGCGGGAAAATGGTCGGTGAGGCACTCGAATTGCCCGCAAAAAATGCTGCAAAACCAACCTTTTTTGAAAGCCACATGTGTCAAAAGCCCCCAATAAAGCCCCCAGTAAGGTTCGCTGCCCCTCAAGCCTTTCGCAGAGTGGCCGAAGCGGGATCGTAAAGGCAGCCGGTGATTGAGCCATCGCGGATCCGCTGGACAGCCTCATCGATCACGTTCAGCGGCACTAGAAACCATTCGCGCGGTTTGACCGTGTTGCCGAAGCGATCGGGAATTGAGAGGTTTATCTGCGCGGGCAGGAACACCTTGTGGATGAGCGCCTCGAGTTGGCGACAGTTTACGCCGTAGACCTTGTAGGTGGTGACCACCTCGACGCCCGATAAGAGATAGGTCGAACTCTTCTCTGCGCCCGCAATGCGGCTCTCAACCGTTCCGCTGGTGACGCCGATCTTGTGCATCACCTCGCGATGCTCAGCGACCACCGGATGATCTGACTTGCTGCGCAAGACATAGATCGTGCCCGTCTCGCTTTCACCATCTTCGGCCTTGTCAGCAAACAGCGGCCCCGCCACCGGGTCAGTGATCCGCCGCCCCGCCTCGTCGGCGTGAAGGGCGCGCTGGAGCGATCGCATCAGCATGTTGCTCTCAGTTCGGTTATCAAAGATTACGCGCAGGCGGGCATCGGTGCGCCCCTGAGGGTTGGTGTAGATAACTCCCATCTCAGCAACGTAAGCGGTCTGCCCTCCCACAATGAAGAAAGCGCCGGGCCGTATCTCGGCCTTCAGTTCAAATGGACGAGTCGCGCGTGTGCCGCTGGCCAGCTCCGCCTGCACTTGCTTGAACAGCAGCTCAAACTTTTCGAAGTCAGCGCACTTGTCGCGATTGGCGATTTCATCCGCTGCTCGCTTGTCCACGGCGGACCGAACATGGCGAAGTTGAGTAATGTCGCCGCCGCCCCCCAATCCCTCCAGCTCGGCCATCAAGTCATCGGTGTCGAGTTCATCAGGCGTGCTGACTTCTGCTCGATCTAACAGCCCATGCTTGTCAAACGAGGCCAGCAATGCGCGGCAGTCTTCCAAGGCGCGCAGCCTGTCCAGCCGCACGGCATAGAGGCGTTCGAATATATCGAGGCCTTCGCCATGTTGCGGCAGACGGCTGTGTTCCTCATAGAAGCGCTCGATGTCCTCAAACCCCGCAATGATGCGCTCCTCGCGCGGGGTGTAGGTCGCCTGCTTCTTCTTGGCAGGCGCGAAGTCGGCCAGTTCGCCAGCCAGCTCGTCGAGATCAAGTTCAGACATACCGGCCTTCGTCCTTGAAGCGCATGAAAGCCGCCGCACCTTCGGCAAGGCGCTGCTCCCACACATCAGCAGCGGTGATCGAAGGAAGCCGACCGCGCTCTTTCTTGAAACGGACTGCGCGCGCGGCGAGATCTTTGGCATCATCAGGCGTGATCTTCGTGCGCTTGGCGGTAATTGCTGCCTGAACCTGCCTGAGCACATCTTCGCTCATCGACTTGGCGAGCACGGCATAGGCAGCCTGAAACGGATTGATGCTATCCACCAGATCGATGTCTAATTCGCGCACATCCATCGCGAACTGGCGCACCCCATCCAACAGCGCCGTGTTGGCCCTTACTTCGCCATCACCTTCGTCAGCCATCCCCAAAGCGACCGCCTTGGCCGTCTGGGTAAGGTTCAGCGCGGCGATGGCATGTTGGCGAACCGCCTCCTGATCATCAGCGCTAAGCTCGGGGTAGCGCTCACGCACGATCTTGCCCATGCTTACTTGCGTCAGATCCTGCGGCGGTATCTCCTGATCAAACAGCCCGCGCTCGACCACTGCCTTGTTCTGCACAAACGAGGCGATCACCTCGTTCAGATCTTCCTGACAGATGCGCGCCGCCTCAGGGCTTTTCGGCTCGACCAGCCCGGCGATCTCGAAGTGATATTGCCCGCGCTCCTCATTCACGCCGACATTGGTCTTGCCCTCCTGATAGCCAGCCGGGCCATAGTCAAAATCGGGCAGCGGCCCCCGGTCCTTGGGAGTGAAGTTAAAGCGCGGCGCGAGCACCTGCTCCATCAGCAGGCTGGCGGCGATGGCTTTTAGCGTGTCGTTGATCGCATCGACCACAGCGGCTTCTGAAGCATCGGGTTCGGCAATCAGGTTGGTGAAGGTGGCCACCTCCTTGCCCGGCGCATCACGCGTGGCGCGGCCAATGATCTGGATGATCTCGGTGAGGCTCGATCGATAGCCGACTGTTAGCGCGTGTTCGCACCAGATCCAGTCAAAGCCTTCCTTGGCCATACCCAGCGCGATGATCATATCGACATGGTCGCGATCGTTCTTGTGCTTGGGATCCTTCAGTGCCGTGAGCACCTTGCCGCGCCGGGCGGGATCGCTGTCGTCCACAAGGTCGGCGACCTTCAGCACGCGGCCATCGGGCAAGCCGACCAGCTCAAACCCGGTGACCGGATCGGCTCCCTGCCATTTGCCCAGATAGTGTAGGATCTCGTTGACCTCGGTCACCTTGTCCTTGGTGCTCTCGCGCGCATTGACCGATGGGATATGCACGATCGTCTTGCGGCTGGGATCAAGGCAATGCTCGATCGCCTCAAGATAGCGCCCGGTGTAGAAGAAATAGCCAATGTTTAGGGACTTGAGGTACTCATAGCCGTTGAGCTGCTCGTAATAGGTGTAGGTCACCGTTACGAACTTGTCTTCGTCGGCTGGCGAC
>JBBRXQ010000378.1:0-3213 GCA_038238515.1 Sphingomonadales bacterium
CACCGCGCGCACATCGGGAACGCGGTTTTCGCCGCCCTCCCCCACTGAGGACATCAAAATGATCATTCCGTCCCCTTCCCTCTGCTCAAGCTATTCGATGCTGTCTTCGTAATCTGCAAGTTTTGCGATCAGTTTGGGATGCTTCGCATAGCGCATGCGCAGCGCTTTCAAGCGGCGATCGGTGCCAGTGCAGTATCGCTTCGTTTGCGCCGCGATAAAACGTCCGCGCGCTTCATCATAAGCCTCCTCGCCGCGAAAATGATCGCATTTGTCCCGCTTGGCGATAAACGCGGCGACCGATTGGCTGGCGCTGTGCCGCGCCAAAACTGGCGACGCGATCATCACGCTGAGCACGGCCCCCCACGTTAGAACATCTCGCAGTTTCATGCGGCCACTATAAACTGAAATTCTTGCGGCGAGGTGCATATCAGTTCCTACGCTTGGTTCAGAAACATCATCTGCTCTGCTTCCGGTAGATTCTGCATAGCTGTCAGCTCAAGCAGACAAATAAATAATATCACAGATGCGACCATGACCGCCATATCTTACGGTATACTCGCCATTGTTAGGCTGTTGATTGACGCGGCCGTCCCACGGATCAAGGAATGATACTTCGCGCGCTGTGCAGCGGCCAACAACCACAAAATGAGCGCCAGGTCCGTCCCATTTGACGAACACAATGGCAGGAGCGGAAATCGAGATTTTGTGAGGATTAATGTGGGCCAAGTTGCCGCTCACGGCGTGGCGCTCCGCCCGAAGTCCCTCGTTTTGGAGCGCCGCAGCAACTTGGCGCGCAGAGATGCCATCATTCGAAAAAGTTCTCCCCATCGAGCTCTGCACTCCTGCATTTGCATGGGCGGCTGGATTGATCGACATCGGTCCAGAGCTTGGTGATGCGGCCTGATTGAGTGCGCTGGCCACAGCGCCGCTATAAACGCGCATTGCCAGCCCCCACTCCTCTTCAGCGAAGCTAGCACGCCGGGCGATCCCGCGCGCCATCCAGATGCTGGCCACGCCGCAGGAAGTTGGCTGCTCCTGCTTCCAGATTTGATATGTCCGACCGTGAGAATCTTGTTCGATGTTGATCATGACTACCTCCCAGTGAGCGTTTCATCCAAACTGATACCCAAACCCATCGCCTTCGACCGTCACCGCAATCGACTTTACCTCTTCGCCTGACATCTGCCGGTTGAGCAGCGCGATCGAGACTTCGGGCAGCATCGTGTTGGTCAGGATTGCATCGATCAAGCGGCCGCCGCTGGCGACTTCGTTGCAGCGCGATACGATCAGATCGATCACCGCATCTTCATAGCTGAACGCGATGCCATGGCTCTCGTGAACCCGGCGCACGATCCGATCTAGCTGGATGCGCACGATCCCCTTCAGCATATCGGGCGAGAGCGGGTAATAGGGCAGCACCAGCAAGCGCCCAAGCAGCGCGGGCGGAAACACCTTGAGCAGTTCGGGCCGCAGCGTGGTCGCTAGGCTCTCTGCCTCGGGCTTCATCTCCTCGTCTTCGCTCAGCGTGGTGATCATATCGGTGCCGACATTCGAGGTGAGCAGGATCAGCGTGTTCTTGAAATCGATGTACCGGCCCTCGGCATCGTTCATGAAACCCTTATCGAACACCTGAAAAAACATCTCGTGAACATCGGGATGCGCTTTCTCCACCTCGTCGAGCAGCACCACCGAATATGGCCGCCGCCGCACCGCCTCGGTCAGCACGCCGCCCTGACCATAGCCGACATAGCCCGCCGGTGCGCCTTTGAGCGTGGAGACGGTATGAGCCTCCTGAAACTCGCTCATATTGATCACGATGCAGCTATCGTCGCCCGAAAAAAGCAAATCGGCCAAGACCATTGCGGTCTCGGTCTTGCCCACACCCGATGGCCCGCACAGCATGAACACGCCCACCGGCTTGTTGGGATTATCGAGCTTGGCGCGGCTGGTTTGGATGCGCTTGGCAATCGCGTCCATCGCATGATCTTGGCCGATCACGCGCGCTTTGAGCTGGTCAGAAATCGTCAGCACGCTTTCGATCTCGTTTTTGACCATGCGCCCCATCGGGATGCCGGTCCAATCGCCGACGACTGCGGCCACGGCATCCTGATCAACCACCCCGAACACCATCGGATTGTCGCCCTGCGCCTCACGCATCACTGCGATGGCGCCATCGAGCGCGGCCTTCAGCTCGACTTCGTTGGCCACTACGCCGTCTGCGCCCTCAGCGGATGCGGCGGTGCGGGCTTCGGAAAGCGCGGTTCGCGCGGCCACAACGCCTTCTAGCGCGGCTTTCTCACTGTCCCATTTAACCGTGATCTCGTCCACGGCAGTCTTGGCTTCGGCGATCGCTTCATCCAGTTTTGGTAGCCGCTCGCCGCTGGCATATTGCTCGCTGGTTTCGCGCTGTGCGATCTCGCGCTCGGTTTCGAGCAATTCAAGCTTGCGCTTGCGGTCCTCAACTTGTGCCGGGGTGGCATGCTGCGACACAGCGACGCGCGCGCAGGCCGTATCGAGCAGGCTGACCGCTTTGTCGGGCAGTTGGCGAGCCGGAACATAGCGCTGCGATAGCTTGACGGCGGCTTCAACCGCTTCATCGAGCACAACGATATGGTGATGTGCTTCCATCATCGGCGCAACCGAACGTATCATGGCGATGGCTTTGGCCGTCTCGGGCTCGCCCACATCGACCGTCTGGAAGCGCCGGGTCAGCGCTGGGTCTTTCTCAAAGTACTGGCGATATTCCGCGTAGGTGGTCGCGGCCACGGTGCGCAAACGGCCGCGCGCGAGCGCAGGCTTCAATAAATTGGCCGCATCGCCCGTGCCTGCCTGTCCACCCGCGCCAATCAGCGTATGCGCTTCATCGATGAAGAGGATGATCGGGCTTGTGCTCGCCTCAACTTCGTCGATCACTTGCCGCAGCCGCTTTTCGAACTCGCCTTTGACGCTGGCACCCGCCTGCATCAGCCCGATATCGAGCGAACGCAGCGTGACACCCTGAAGCGCGGGCGGCACATCGCCGTCGACGATCCGCTTGGCAAAGCCCTCGACCACCGCCGTCTTGCCAACACCTGCTTCGCCCACCAAGATGGGATTATTTTGGCGGCGGCGCAGGAGAATGTCGATGACTTGGCGGATTTCGGCATCGCGGCCAACGATCTTGTCGATCTTGCCGCTCCGCGCTTGCTCGGTCAGATCGACCGAATACTTGGC
>JBBRXQ010000379.1:0-3212 GCA_038238515.1 Sphingomonadales bacterium
AAAGCGGCGCGGGTGGGGCAGCAGCTGGGCCGGATCGGCGGATGCTTCGGGCCAACTGCGTGCAGCGGCGATCGCGTCGGGATCGCGATCAAAGGCATGAACAATTGCGCCGGCATCCAGCAGCCGGCGCGTGTAGCCACCCGCGCCAAACGTTGCGTCAACCACGATATCGCCGGGCTGAGGGTCTAGCGCGTGGATCACTTCATCGAGCAGAACCGGGGTGTGTGCGGGAGTGCGCCCGAGAGTGTGAGGGGCGCTCATTTGCGTTTTGGCCGGGCGGCGGCTTCGGCCATGTGAGCGCAGCATTTTGCCTTTGCGCCGTCCCAGCCTTCCCCCATTGCAAAGAGCATGTCCGGCGCCCAGATCGTAAAAAATTCGCCGCCGCCGTGAAAATAGAGCGCGCTGGTTACCCCGGCCTGCTCGGCCAGCGATTCGGCCAGAATGAACCGCCCCGATTCGTCAAACCCGGCTTCATCGAACGCAAAGAGTTGGCCGCCGCGCTCATCGCGGTCATAGTCATGGCCGAGCGCAATCGCCTTGGCCTCTTCGCGGTCGATCATGGCGGCGAAGCTTTCGGAGCGAGCGAGCCCAAAGCCAACCAAGCAGCGATATTTGTGATGCTTATCAAGGCAAAGTACGCGTTGGCCACCCGATGCCTCGCGCACCGTGCCGCGAAAATCGCTGGGCAGCACAAAGCGGTTCTTATCGCCGATCAGCGAGAACCCCTGCCCCCGATAATTTGACGGCAATCCCGCCACCCCGGCACCCCAATTGCGCGGACAAAAGCCTTTCATCCCGGCGCGCAAAGCTAGCGCGCCGATTCACCCCCCGTGGGTGCGACATAAAGTTTGTCCCGATACTTGAGGTCATAACGCGGGAAAGCGTGGGGTGAAAGGGGGAAAGTGCGGGAATATTTTCCCAGCCACTGATTTTCTGAGGATAAATCAAAGATCGCGGGACGCAACTACCGATTCCTCCAAAAGCGCGGAGTTAAATATATTGTTTAATTTCAGATATATAAAGCTTCCAATCGACTGGGCCGAGAATATTCTCCCGCATTTTCCCGCGATTTGGGACGCTGCCTCATCTTGCGAATGCGCGGATTGACAATGCTCGCAGAGCCTCTGCGTGCCCCGCACCAGCAATATTTGATTCAGGATCGGGCTCAAACAAGGCGGCATCGGCCACCAGCAGCGCATAGCCAGAACCGATCTTGCAGCTTGCCACCAGCCCGGCCTGCTCGATCTGGCAACCGGCTGCCGCGCTGGGATGCGCGGCCCAGTGTCCCGATAAGTTTATCGGCAGCGCGCTTCCTGCAATCTCCCGCAGCCCCAGCGGCTGCGCCTCATCATAGCGCAGTTCCAGCCCCCAATGCGCCAGAATGGGCGAGAGTAGCGCAATATCTTGCGGGCGGCGCGGATCGCCGATGGCGAAGCGGCTGGGCGCGGTGAGCATCGGATCGGCAAACAGCAAAAGATGCCCGCCGCCGCGCACCCACGCATCGAGCGCCACGTTTTCTTGCGGCGCAAACGGGCGCGGCTGCGCGATCAGGAGGTCTTGCAGCTGATCAAGTTTGAACAGCGTATTGAGCGGTAAAAGGCGAAATTCAGCCTCAAGCACGGTGCGCGGCCACAGCTTTGGCTGATGCTCATCCAGCATCTCAGCCGGACTAGACGCTTCATTCCAAACAATCGGAAGGGTGGTGAAAACCCCCAGCAGCGGGCGGGCTTGTGACCGAGCTTGAAGCCATACGGCCATCAGCACGATGAACGTGGCAATCAGCAGCGCCGCCAACCAGAAACGATAGCGCTTTAACGGTTGAATCAGGGGTTGCTGCCCTTGCGCGCAGACGGGGTCTTCGCCGGGGCGTTGGTGACAGGCAATTCGGGCGCAATACCCATATCGACCAGCGGATCGCTGGCGGGAGATGGCGCAGCAGCCACTGGTGCGCTGCGGCTTTGCAAGCTGGCATCAGTGCTTTGCGCGCGGTCCATGATCACATTGGCGAGGCTGACCAGCAAGAGCATGCTGCCCAATCCAAACAGGCCGACTTGCAATCGGTGAACCACCTGCGCCCGAAGTTCGCGCTGCCCCTCAGCGCTGCGCAGCGAAGCGTCAGCAGACAGCGATGCAGCAGAATTTGCCGAAGCAGTGCGGTTAAAAAGAGTGCCAAATAAAGCCATGGCCCCACCCTTTAGCCGATCACTTGAGCCAGGGGAAGATCGGCAATCCTTTGGCCGCGAGCCATTCAGAGTTGTAAAGCGAGGACAGATAGCGAAAGCCGGTGTCGCACAAGATGGTGACAACGCGCGCGCGGGGCCCGTGCTTTTGCCCAAGCTGTTTGCCTAGCGCGATCGCGCCCGCCACGTTGATCCCGCTCGACAAGCCCAGGCACAGCCCCTCTTCGGCGAGCAGCCGGGTGACCCAGATCAGCCCTTCCTCATCGGAAATGCGAAACTGCGTGTCGATCGGCGCGCCCTCGAGATTGGCGGTGATGCGCCCTTGCCCTATGCCTTCGGCTACTGACGATCCTTCGGATTTGAGCTCGCCATTCGCGTAGTAATTATACAGCGCCGCGCCGTGTGGATCAGTGAGCGCAATAGTGACCTTTTCGTCAAACCCTTTGAGCCCGAGACCGACCCCGGCGATGGTGCCGCCGGTGCCCGCAGCGCAGGTGAACCCACCAATGCGCCCTTCCATCTGCGCCCAGATTTCGGGCGCGGTCCCTTCGATATGCGCGCGGCGATTGGCGACGTTGTCAAACTGATTGGCCCAGACCGCGCCCGTGGTTTCCTCGGCGATGCGGCGCGAGGTGTGGACGAAATGGCCCGGATTGGAAAACGGCGCGGCGGGCACGAGCACCAGCTCGGCACGCAGCGCGCGCAGGGTGTCCATCTTCTCGCGCGACTGGGTTTCAGGCATAACAATCACGGTTTTATAGCCAAGCGCATTGGCCACGAGCGCCAGGCCGATGCCGGTATTGCCCGCGGTGCCTTCCACAATCGTGCCGCCGGGCAGCAATGCGCCGCGTTCCTCAGCATCGCGCACGATCCATAGCGCCGCGCGGTCTTTTACCGAAGCGCCGGGATTGGCAAATTCGCACTTGCCATAGATCTCGCAGCCCGCCGCCTCGCTCGGCCCTTTAAGGAGAACCATCGGCGTATTGCCGATCAGCGACAGGGTATTGGGCAGGGGAGCAGGTGCGGTCATAC
>JBBRXQ010000380.1:0-3209 GCA_038238515.1 Sphingomonadales bacterium
CATGTAGCGCTGAATCTTGGTCGCGAAGAATTGCGTCGTGATCATTAGCCCGGTTTCGCCGTACCATTCGGGCAGGCCGTAAGCAGCGGGATCCGCATTGAATGCGCCGCGCGGATGCTTGTCGAAGCCGACCGCCATGCCAATATCAAACTCGCCGCTAGCAATCGCCGAATAAGCCGAGCCCAGCGCGGAGCCGCCGGTAGCGCAGCCGTTTGAAACATTGACGATGGGTACGCCCGTAAGGCCTAGCTCATTGACCATGATATCGGCTGCGCCTGCGGCGGCGGACCCGCCATAGCCAAACTGAACATCGGGCCATTCGATACCGGCATCAGCCAACGCCTGGCGCACCGCAAAAACGCCCTGATCGCGGCCAGAGCGGCCTTCGGTGCGGCCAAAGGGATGGATCCCAATCCCGATAATGCAAACATCGGTCATTTCAGTTCTCCACTGGCTTGAAAGCGTAGGTCGAGCGCGCGGCGTTAAATGGAACAATCACTAGCTCGACTGGCATTCCGATCTTGAGCCCGGTAATCTGCGTCAGCCGGGTTTCAACAATCACTTCGCCGGGCAGCTCGACATAGCCGAGCGCGAACGGTTCAAACACTTCGGGCCCATCATATGGCGGCGATTTGGGGCGGAAAGTCTGGATCGTCCAAGACCACAACGTGCCGGTGCGGGAAAGGCCAATCGGCTCAAAATGAGATGCCGCATCGCCGCTGGGATAGGGAAACACGATTTCGCCGTTCGTGTGACGGCGGCCACCGATAAGGCGGGGCTCAGCTTCTTCGGTCCACAGATCATGCGCAATCGGCGTAAGAGCAGTCATATCAAGCGACCTTAGAATAAGCGGCCATCCCGGAGGCGGGATCGGAAAACAGCTTGGACAAGAGCAAAATGCGCTTCAGGCCATGCCCGATGCCCAGATCATCGGTAGTGCCCATCCCGCCGTGAAGTTGCACAGCCTGATGCGCGACCCAGATCGCATCATCGCTAACCAGCGCCTTGATCCCGCAAACGTGCGCGAGACGCTCTTTCTCAGGAACCAAGAGCACGCGGTAAAGCGCCGATTGCATTTGTTCGGTGCGGGCATAGGCATCAACCATGCGGTGTTGAATCACCTGAAACCGGCCAATCGGCTGGCCAAATTGCTCGCGTGCTTTGACATAAGCCAAGGTGTCATCGAACAAACGCCGCGCAAGGCCGACCATTTCGGCGATCGCCATGATCATCGCAGCGTCAAGGCTTTCTGCCAGCGATGCTTCCAGCGGATCGCCCACTGCAACATCGCGCAAGATAAGCGTAGCGGCGAGGCTGCCATCGACGATCGGGTAAGGCTTGATATCCACACCGAGCGTGTCGCGCGGCACCGCATAGAGCACCGTTTTGCCGCCAAGATTGGCCGATACGATAAACAGATCAGCCGCCCCGCCCGAAAGCACAAAGGTTTTTTCGCCCCGCAGCACGGTGCCACCGCCGATTTGATGTGCCTGCATCACCTTAGCATCGAGCGTGTAACGGCGGCCAGTTTCAGCAAACGCCACCGCCGCCAACACCGAACCATCGAGCACCCCGGCGATATGCGGCGATCCCGCCAGCAGGCGCGCTGGGAGAAATGCGCATTCGAGCCAAGGCTCCATCGCGAGGCCCTGCCCCAGCGCCTGCGCCACCAAGGCGCAGTCGGTCTCGCTTGCGCCCAGCCCGCCATCGCTATCAGCAGCGCCGATGGCGATCAGACCAATCTCGGCCATTTCGGCCCAGCGCGACCGATCGAGCCCGCCGGGCAATCTGCGTGCACGTAGCCTTGCCGGGACATCGCAGCCCAGAACGAACCGTTCGACTGTCGCCTTAAACAGCGACTGATCCTCATCAAGATCAAAATTCATGCACGGGTCCTAAAACAGCTACGCAAGCGCGGGCTCATGATCAGCAACGCACTTGCATTGCGGCCAAAACGCTAGCCCGCTTTGCCAGAGCGGATCACCCCGCGTTGAAACACCAACAAGGGTGGGATGCCATAAGCCAGATATCGCAGCGACAAGCGAAAGTGCTAGTCGGTCAGGCGAAAGCAGCCGCCATCTGCGCCGCATCAAAATAGTCGCGCCAATGCTGGATCTTGCCCTCAGCATTGATTTCAAACGTGCCCATAACGCGAAGTTCGCGCCAGTGCCCGCCGACCAGAAAGCGATCGGTCCGCTCGTTCAGCACCATGTTGCCGTTTACCGCGCTATGATGGACCACAAACTCGATCCCCTCCGACGGCGGAAACTGATCCATCAACGCAAGAATTTCAGTCATGCCTTTGGCTGGGCCGAGCGGCACATTGTCCCACACCGCGTCCTGAGCCATCATTCCCAGCGCGGCGGGAATGTCCATCTTGTTCCAACAGGCGATGAATTCGGTAACGGTTTCTGCTGCGTTCATGGTGCCACCTTCAGGATCATTTTGCCGTCGTTGCTGCCGCTAAAAAGCTTAAGGAAGGCGGGCAGCGCGTTTTCGATGCCCTCATCAATCTGCTCATCGAACACCAGCGCGCCCGATTGCATCCATGCCGCCATCTGGCCGATGCCTTCGCCAAAACGGGGCACATAGTCCGCCACCAACAGGCCAGTGATCGAAGCGCGCTTAACGATCAATTGCCAGACATTGCGCGCACCGGTTTTTGCCCCAGCATTGTTATATTCGCTAATGAGCCCGCACAGCCCGATCCGCGCATACATCGCCAGATTGTTAAGCCCTGCATCAAGGATATCGCCGCCGACATTCTCGAAGATCACGTTCACGCCCTGAGGTGCCTCAGCCGCGATGGCGGCGGTCAGCTCGTCCAGCGATTTGCCGCGATAATCGATCGCCGCATCAAACTTATAGCGCTCAATCAGGCGCGCGCATTTTTCAGGCCCGCCTGCGATGCCGATCACTTTGGACGCGCCTTTGGCCTTGGCGATCTGGCCCACCAGCGAGCCAACCGCGCCCGCCGCGCCTGTCACAAGCACCACATCGCCTGGCTTGGGCTTGCACACCTCAAGATAGCCAAAATACGCGGTCATCCCGACCGCGCCCAGCACCGAGAGGAAATTGGTGGGCGAAGGTACCATGCCCGGATCGATCGGCTGCGAGAAACCGCCCGCCATGCTCACCGAATATTCCTCAATCGCATTCAGACCTGCCACCCATTGGCCGACAGGGAACTGGTCTGTGCGGCTTTCGGC
>JBBRXQ010000381.1:0-3204 GCA_038238515.1 Sphingomonadales bacterium
CCGCCGCTGGCGGTGCTTGGTGAAACTGGCCCGGCCGCGACTGAGGGCCGCGCGGTTGACGCAGGCTGAGCGATCGTTGTGCGCGCACCGGTCGTTGCTTTACCCGGAGCACTGCCAACCTGGCGAACGGGTGATGGTGGGGGGGCCGCGCAGTTCGCTAGGCCAAGGATCACCGCCAGCATGGCCGGAGCGCGCTTCATGAGTCTGATGGCTGGGATGCTCATCGTTCTGCCGGTCATTCGATGGTTGATCTTCATGCCCGCGCTATGGAAGAGAGCGCGCGTGACCTCAAGCCGAACCAGCAAAGGAAAGATGCGAGCCGACCAGTTGCTGGTTGAGCGCGCCCTAGCCGAAAGCCGCACCCGCGCGCAGGCGCTCATCCTAGCTGGGCTGGTTTTTGCTGGCGAAGTCAAAATTTCCAAGGCAGGACAACTGGTTGATCTTGCGGCTGCGCTCGAGGTGCGGGGGCGCGATCATCCTTGGGTTTCGCGCGGGGGGATTAAATTGGCCCACGCATTAGAGCATTTTGGCCTTGATCCAGCGGGCTATATAGCGATGGATATTGGCTCGTCCACTGGCGGGTTCAGCGATGTTTTGCTTCAGCGGGGCGCAGCGCACGTGTTTGCAGTCGATTCGGGCACCAATCAGCTTGCCTGGAAGCTGCGGCAGGACCCGCGCATCACCGTGCTCGAACAAACCAGCGCACGGGTACTAACGCCCGCGCAGATTGATCGCCCGGCGAATTGGGTGGTGTGCGATGCCAGCTTTATCGGGCTTCGCAAAGTGCTTGAAGTTCCGCTGGCGCTGGCGGCAATGCCGACGCGGCTTGTCGCGCTGATCAAGCCGCAATTCGAAGTGGGCCGAGGCGAAGTGGGCAAGGGCGGGGTGGTGCGCGAGCCGGCGCTGCATGAGCGGGTTTGCGACGAGGTGCGCGCGTGGCTAAGTAGCGAGGGCTGGGATGTGCAAGGAATTACGCGAAGCCCGATCACGGGTCCCGAAGGCAATGTGGAATTTCTTATCTCAGCGTTTAGGGTTTCTGCTTAAAGCAGGCGTTGCCCAATGGCGTTCGAGTCGCCAATGTCGGCGGCGAATCAACGGGGACGATTCCGACAACAATGATGCGACAACTTGCTTCTCCTGCGCAGCTTCGCGCCAGTATGCTTCGCTGGGCGTTGTTCACTGTACCATTGATTGTTGGTCTGGGCTTTTTCTCGGGGAACGTCGGGGGCGGCGCATCGGGAAGCGTCTGGTTCGACGCGCTGATAAAGCCCGCGATTTATCCCCCACCAATCGCTTTCCCTGTGGCATGGTCAATCCTTTATGCAATGATGGGGTTTGCGCTGGCGATCGTCGCCTCGGCGCGCGGCGCGAAGGGGCGCGGGATTGCGTTTGCGGCGTTCGGTATTCAGTTCGTGCTGAACTTGATGTGGAGCCCGGTGTTCTTTGGTCAGCATCAGATTACGCTCGCTCTGGCGATCATTGCCGGAATGTTTTTGACAACTGCGATTACGCTGGTGCTGTTTTGGCGGGTGCGCCCGCTCGCAAGCGCGCTGCTCATCCCTTATCTGGCCTGGATATGCTTCGCAGGCCTACTGAACTATCAATTTTTGGTGCTGAACCCGGCTGCAGATGGGGCATCGGGAGCGGCAGTGCGGATGAAAATCTAAGCCTTGCGCGCAGTCATTGAGGACCCCATCTCATGGGCTCAATCGCTAGCGAAGGCCTGTAACATGCAATCCGAAAACCCGATGATCGCCGATTTCGTCAAACTGATGAACAGCGCTGCAGGCACGCTTGCGGGCATGGGCCGCGAGGCGGGCGAAAGCGCGCGCGAAAAAGCACGTGAAATCTTTGGCGGAATGGACTTTGTCGCCCGCGAGGAATTCGATGCGGTGAAAGAAATCGCGACTAGCGCGCGCGCCGAAGTCGACACGCTCAAGGCGCGGTTCGATGCGATTGAGGCCGGATTGAACAAGGCCTAAACCGCCACAGCCCCACCCTTGCTCCCCCGCGAATGCGGGGGACTCAATCAGTTATCGCACCAACGTCGCGCGCGCAGGAATGAAGTGCCAGCCTTCGCGGGCAAGCAGGTGGGACAGGCCTAGAAGTACTTCGCGTCAAAGCCCAGCTTTGGTAAGCGCCTGATCAAGGTCTTCGATCAGGTCGTCGGGGTCTTCAAGCCCCACGTTAAGCCGCAGCAGCCCCTCTCCCACGCCCATATCGGCGCGCGTCTCTGGCCCGACGCCGTGGTGCGTTGACGATGCCGGGTGGCACATCAGCGAGCGCGAATCGCCGATATTGTTCGAAATATCGATCAGTTCGAGCCCATCGAGTAGCGCGTGCGCTTGTTCGCGCCCTCCCGCGACATCGATTGAAAAGATTGTGCCGCCTGCCTTCATCTGTTTGAGCGCCAGAGCATATTGTGGATGGCTGGGCAGATAGGGATAGAGCATGCGCTGCACGCGCGGCTCGACAAAACTGGCCACTTTCAGCGCGTTTTCGCTTTGGCGCTGGATGCGCAGATCAAGCGTTTCCAAGCCTTTGAGCACGACCCATGCATTGAACGGCGCGCATGTGGGGCCGGTGTTGCGCTGAAACGGCATCAGCACGTTGTTGATGAAATCGTGGCTGCCACAAATCGCGCCGGCCATCACGCGGCCCTGTCCGTCCATCATCTTGGTTGCCGAATAGGCCACGACATCCGCGCCGAAATCGATCGGCCGTTGCAGCGCGCTGGTGGCAAAGGCATTATCAACCACGGTGACGATGCCATGCGTGCGCGCCAGCCCGCAGACGAATTCGAGATCGACGATATCCATCGTTGGATTGGCGGGGCTTTCGAAGAAAAATACTTTGGTATTCGGGCGGATCGCTGCTTCCCATGCCGCGTTGTCTGACGCGTGAATCGTGGTGCTTTCGATGCCAAAGCGCGGGAGCAAATTATCGACTAGCCAGCGGCATGATCCAAAGGCCGCCTTAGCCGCGACGATATGGTCGCCCGCTGAAAGCTGGCACAGCAACGCGGCGGTCATCGCCGCCATCCCGCTGGCCTGCGCGCGGCAAGCGTCTGCGCCTTCGAGCAGCGCAATGCGGTCTTCTAACATTTGCACGGTGGGGTTTTGCACCCGTGAATAGGTCATGCCATCTGCCTCGCCCGCAAAGCGCGCGGCGACGGTGGCGGAATCATCGTAGGTATAGCCCGAG
>JBBRXQ010000382.1:0-3201 GCA_038238515.1 Sphingomonadales bacterium
CACGCGTTCAGCAGTCATAAAACACCGGGCCGGGCAGGGACTTCCTGCTCGGCCCGATTGTTATTTTGCTACTGATAATGGCAGCGCTTACAAAAAGTTCTGGCCTTTCAGGGAACATCGCGGGCACAGCCTCTTGTGCCAGACCCGCTGCGATGCGATATTTACATAGTCATGAATCATCGATCAATTTCCGCAACCGCCAAAGACAGCGCCGCGCTTCTCGCTCTGCGTGCTTTCCCTACAGGGCCGCGTGCGTCTGAAGACGATGAGCCTACCGGCCCCGTCGGTGATGGCAAGGATGAGATCGGCATCGCCACCAAGACACGCACTCGGCCTAAAAAACCGAGTATGTTCAAAGTCCTGATGCTGAATGACGATTATACGCCAATGGAATTCGTCGTGCTGGTGCTCAAGCGTTTTTTCCAGATGGATTTAGAGGCCGCGACACGTGTGATGCTTCATGTTCATCAAAAGGGTGTTGGCGTATGCGGCGTCTTTGCCTACGAAATCGCTGAGACTAAGGTTAACCAAGTGATGGATTTCGCGCGGGAAAATAATCATCCACTGCAGTGCACCCTCGAAAAAGCTTAGGCCACGTTCGGCGCGCTCTTTCGCAATTATCACGCGTGCTTTGCGCTTTTTAACCTTCCGCCGGACCAATAACACGCCTAGGCACAGAGTGGTTTTCGGACCGAACCACCCGAGTGCCTCATCCCCGTGACATTCCTTACTGCTACCGATAAGTATATTGCCCGGCTCGTCACTGTGCCGATGGTGGTGGTGTTCGTGATCGCCGCTTCGTTGCTCATGCTCGACAAGATGCTGAAGCTGTTTGATTTCGTCGCAACCGAAGGCGGGCCCGTCAGCATCGTGTTCAAGATGCTGGCAAATCTTTTGCCCGAATATGCCAGTCTGGCGATTCCGCTAGGTCTAATGCTAGGCATTCTGCTGGCGTTTCGCCGTTTGGCAACCTCATCCGAACTTGATGTGATGCGCGCGCTTGGCCTTTCTTACAATCGGATGCTGCGCGTGCCCTATTTGTTTGCGATTGGCCTCGCAGTGCTCAATCTTGTGATTGTCAGCTATCTTCAGCCGTTATCGCGCTATTATTATGAGCAGCTTCAGTTTGATCTGCAGTCGGGCGCGCTGGGTGCATCGATCAAGGTGGGCGAATTTACCACGCTGCAAGGGCGCACCGCGCTGCGGGTTGAAGCCAGCCGCGATGAAGGCCGCGATTTGCAAGGCATCTTTGCCCGAATAGCCAGCGCCAAGGGCCAGATTCTATCGATTTCGGCGCGCGAAGGGCGGTTTTTTGCCAGCAAGGAAAATCCCAATACGGTGATCTTGCGGCTTATGGATGGCCAGATTGTGCAGGATGGTCCTGAGCTTAAATCCCCGCGCGTGCTCGCGTTTGCCACACATGATCTGCCAATTGATCTTCCGAAAATCGAACAGTTCCGCCGCCGCGGTGATAAGGACCGGGAATATTTCCTGCCCGAATTGCTGCAAATCGGCTGGAACAAGAGTTCGTCCATTGAGGCACGCAATCAAAGCCTGGCCAGCCTGAATTTCCGGCTGGTCGAAGTCGCGATGATGTTTCTGCTGCCTTTGCTGGCAGTGGCGTTGGCGGTGCCGCCCAAACGATCGAGCTCGGCACTAGGGGTATTTATCTCCATCGTGATGGTTGTGGCGTACCATAAGGTCAATGAATATGGGCAAGACATCGCCAGCCTTGGTCTGGTCGATCCGGTGCTGGCGTTGTGGGGGCCGTTTGTCCTGTTCGCGGCGCTAATCATGTGGCTCTATTGGCGGCTGGCCTATGTCCCCGGCGGGCAGCCGATCGGCGGGCTAGAGGCTATCTTTGCCAAGATCGCCGGCGCGTTCAAACGTATGTTGGCCGCGCGCCAGCTTGCCCCGCAAGATGTTGACGATCGCGCGGGGGAGCTGTCCGGTGGGGTTTGAGGTATTCCCTTCGCGCATTGTCACTTGGTATATCGCCAAAATGTTCGCGGTGCGGATTGTTGCGGTCGCGCTCATGCTCGTGCTGGTGCTTCAGGCGCTCGATCTGCTGAGCGAGAGCGGAAAGATTTTGGCGCCGCCCGGTAATGGCCAGGGCGAACTGCTGATTTACGCGAGCATGCGCGTGCCCCAATTGATCAGCCGATTTTTGCCCTATTCCGTCTTGCTGGCAACGATCATCACGCTGATGACCTTGAACCAGAACAGCGAAGTCATCGCGCTTAAAGCGGCGGGCCTCTCCGCGACTCAAATTCTCGCGCCGCTGTTTCTCGTGGCTTTGGCGATATCGCTGGCGACATTTGCCTTCAACGAGCGCGTTGTCACGCGTTCAAGCGGCACTTTGAAAGCATGGCAGGCGGTCGAATACGGGCCCTTGCCGAAAACCAGCTCGATCAGAACCAATGTGTGGCTTCAAGACGGCGCAAACATCCTTTTCGCCAGCTCGGTTGAGGGGCGCGATGCGCAAACTCAGTTAAGGGGGGTGAGCTGGTATCGCCGCAATCCATCCGGCATGATTGCTGAAATCGTCCGCTCTTCGCGGGCAACCTATGCGCGGCCCGGGTGGCGCTTCGAAGCCCCGATCAGCTTTGATGTCCAGAGCGCCCGGCGCACGCAAACGCCGGGGTCGCGCGTCTACGCGGCCGGGGTCACCCCTGCGCAAGTGTTGATCCAAAATGCCGATGCTGATGCCGAAGCGCTGCCAATGTTGTCGCGCTCGATCGAGGCGATCAATGCGGCTGGTTCGCGCACCAGCGAGCTTGAGGGAAAATGGTGGCACAAGATCTCTGGGCCATTGTCCGCGCTGCTGATGCCACTTTTAGGCGCGGTCGCGGCGTTTGGCCTGGCGCGATCGGGGCAGCTGTTCATCCGCGCGGTCATCGGCATGGCGCTGGGCTTTGCTTATTTCGTTTTTGACAATGCGGCGCTCGCCATTGGCAGCTTTGGCGGGTATCCACCCATGTTGGCGGCATGGGGGCCGTTTTTCCTGTTCCTGCTGATCGGCGCCACCGTCCTGATCAGGACCGAGGAATAATCCACGCCGACCGCCGCATCGTGCTGCGTGCCAGCCGGGCGACAAGCGGTAGCAGCCCGGAATAACTGGCGTGATCATAAGTTGATCCGCTGCCCAATTCTGCGCGCAGACGCCGGTGCGCTTCAGCCAGCGCATGATAGGGCAAGCTG
>JBBRXQ010000383.1:0-3200 GCA_038238515.1 Sphingomonadales bacterium
AACATAACCGGGAAAGTTTGCGATATCCAAGCGATTTGACGGATGGAGAGTGGGCACTCACCGCGCCGTTCATTCCGGCTGCCAAGTCTGGCGGACGCCGCCGGACGACGGACATGCGCGAAGTGCTGAATGCGTTGCTTTACGTTGGATCGGGCGGTGGGGCATGGCGGATGCTGCCCCAATGCGTTCCGCCGGTATCGACGGTGCGCCGATATTTTTACGCCTGGCGCAATGCCGGGTTGTTCGCGGCGGCGGGCACCGTGCTGGTCATGAACCTGCGCGAGATTGAGGGCCGCGAGGCATCGCCGTCCGCTGGCGTGATCGACAGTCAGTCGGTCAAAACCACTGAAAGCGGCGGGGTTTGAGCCTATGACGCGGGCAAGAAGATCAAGGGTCGCAAGCGTCGCATACTCACCGACACTTGCGGATATCTGATCTTCATCCTCGTCCACGCCGCCGATATCCAAGACCGTGATGGGGCGGTCGATGTGCTCAAGGCGGTGCGTTTTCGCTTCCCGTGGCTGCGCCATGTGTTCGCCGATGGCGGTTATGCAGGCGACAAACTACGCGACGCGCTCAAGGCCAACGGAAGCTGGACAATCGACATCATCAAACGCTCCGACACCGCCAAAGGCTTTGTCCTGTTGCCACGCCGTTGGGTGGTCGAGCGGACTTTCGCGTGGCTCGGACGATGCCGCCGATTGGCCAAGGACTGGGAGAAAACCATCGAAAGTTCAACCGCATGGGCGCATATCGCATCCATCCGCATGCTCACGCGCAGAACAGCAAGGTATTGCTACGCTTGATAAACTTTTGAATCAGGCTCTCAGCGCAACCTTTGCCTGCACCCCGGGGGCGGGCTATGACGCCAAGGTTCTGGTATTAAGATCTTTCCCCACCGGCGCAATGGCCGCTAATAGCAGCTTCTCACTCCGCTTTCGCGCGCAGGTGAAATAGCCTACCGCAAGATGTAATGACCTACGCAAAAGGGCGGAAAAGCTCCTGCTTTCCCACCCTTTTGTTTGCCTGTACCACTTACTTTTCTCATTCGATCTCAAGGTGCTGATGATACAAGCTAAGCCGCGCTTCATCGCCTCTGCCCTTGCACTGCTAACTCCGCAGCTAGCGAGCGCGCAAGAAGCGAACCGGGTGATCGTGGTCAACGCGCCGGGCGGCGATGTGGACGATGACGATGCAATTGCGCTCGGGCGGCGCGCGCTTGAACGCGCTCTGGCGCCCAATCTGTTGAGCAGCATCGCGCGCGAGGTGCCGGGTGTTTCGCTTTCGAACGCGCAGGGCAATCCCTATCAGCCAAACCTCGTCTATCGCGGCTTTGCAGCCTCGCCTTTGCAAGGCGGTGCACAAGGGCTGGCGGTCTATGTCGATGGCGTGCGCTTCAATCAGCCATTTGGCGATACTGTCAATTTCGACCTGTTTCCCGATAGCGCGATTGAGAGCGTGACGATCAAGGATGCCAGCCCGGTTTACGGCCTGAATGCGCTGGGAGGGGCGCTGGTGGTTGCCACGAAAACTGGCAAGACAGCGCCCGGCGTAACGCTATACGGCGCAGGGGGCGATTACGGCCGGGGCGAGGGCGGCGGTGAAGCCGGATGGTCATCTGGCGCATTCAGCGGCTACATTGCCGGGCAAGCGCGACATGAGCGCGGCTGGCGGCGGAATTCACCGTCATCCTTATATACCGGCTTTGCCGATCTGGGTTGGGATGGAGCAAAGGCCGGCCTGCATATCAAATATAGCGGGGCGGATACTGATCTCACTGGCAATGGGTCTGCTCCGGTCGAATTGCTCGCCGCCGATTACCGGGCGGTGTTTACGTTTCCAGACCAGACCACCAATCAGTTTCACCGCGTGAGCCTCCACCCTTGGCTGGAACTGGGCGAGCACAGCCGTATTGAGGCCAGCCTATATGGCCAATGGCTCGGTCAGCAGACGCTGAACGGCGATGTCGCCGATGTGGCCGCCTGCGCCGCCGATCCCGAATTTCTCTGCCTCGGCAATACCGCAACCGATGCTGAAAATCCCCTGTTTGACACACGGGGCGCGCGCATCATCGATGTGCAAGGCGGTGAGGGCTATGGCCTGCTTAATCGCAGCGAAACAGTTACTAGCAGCAGCGGAGCGCTAATCCAGTTTGTCGATAAGCGCGCGCTGTTTGGCGGCGAGAATGAATTGATCCTTGGGCTATCGCTCGATCGCAGCCGCACCCGATTTGCCGCGAGTTCTGAGCTGGGCGCATTGACGCCGGAGCGCGGCGTAAAGGGGCTTGGTTCGGTCATCGTTCAGCCAGACGGCGCGGTTGCGCCTGTCGGCCTGCGAACGAAAATCCAGTATACGGGTTTGTTTGTCGCCGAGAGCATGCCGCTTGGCCCGGATCTAACCGCCGAGATCGGAGTGCGCTGGAATGAGGCGCGGGTGACGCTGATCGATCAACTGGGCACCGCGCTTAACGGCAACCACCTGTTTCGCAGGCTCAATCCCGGTTTCGAGATCGACTACCGCGCGTCTGCGGCGCTCACATTGCGTGCGGGCTATGCCGAAACCAACCGCGCACCAACCCCGGCCGAGCTTTCGTGCGCCGATGAAGCCGCGCCGTGCAGCCTCACCAACTTTTTCGTTGGTGATCCGCCGCTTCAGCAAGTTGTGGCGCGCAGCTGGGAGGCAGGGGCATCGGGGCGGACAACAGGCGCATGGGCGCTGCAATGGCAATTCTCCGCATACCGAACGACAAGCAACAACGACATACAGTTTATCGCCGCGTCTGCCCGTGGACGTGGTTTCTTTCAGAATATCGGCGCGACGCGCAGGCAAGGTTTTGAGGCAACGACCAGCTTGTCACGCGGCGAATGGAGCGCGCGAGCAGGCTATGCCTTTACCGACGCAACCTTCCGCTCGCCGCTGGTATTGAACAGCCCGAGTAATCCGTCTGCCGCTGCCGATGGCAAGATTAACGTCATGCCCGGCAATCGCATCCCAGGAATCCCGCGCCACCGCGCTGTCCTATCGCTTGATTATGAGAGCCGAGACGGCCGGTTCGCGTTTGGCGGCGATGTGCAGGCTCAATCGGGGCAGTATCTGCATGGCGATGAGGGAAACAATGAAGCCAAGGCCGGTGGTTTCGCGGTTGCCAATCTGCGCGGCAGCATACGTCTTTTTGCCGAAGTCACGCTCTTTGGAGAATT
>JBBRXQ010000384.1:0-3193 GCA_038238515.1 Sphingomonadales bacterium
CATTGTCAAGCCATGATTCAGATTTCCAACAACCGAGGTCAACAACCGGGGTCAGAGTCAATTTCTTTTCCAACGAATCCAGCTTCTCATTCATCTAAGCACCGCGCAAGACAATTCGGCTCTGACACCTGGTGCTGGTTACCATACTGAGGCAACGTTCCCGAACCTGATGGAGGTTGTTAATCACTTCAAGGATGGACTGACCAAATACCGCAACGGCAAATGGGACGCCGCCATCGCGGCGTTCAAAGAGGCCCTCGCCGCGAACCCTGCAGACAAGCTTTCGAACATTTATATCGAGCGCTGTTTGAAGCTGAAAAAGACGCCGCCTACTGGCGATTGGGATGGGGTTTGGGTGATGGAAGATAAGTAGAGTCAGGGCCTAATCGCACTTGTATATTGCCAAGTATTCGAATTGATCGAATGAGAGAAGACCCGCTCGATCACTGAGAAGTTGGAAGTCAGATGGCCGGGCCATAAAGGGACACCAAGCGTTGCGCGTTTAAGCGTAAGCGCTCCACCAACCCCAGCCTTGTTTGCCGCAACTAAATTCCGCATGCTTTCCCCATCCCAACACAGATGGAGCGAACATGAAATCGACCGCGCAGTTTTGGCAACAACACGCACTCGCCGCAGGGCGGAGTTCAGATTCAACCAGCGCCTATGCAAAACGGCACGGGCTCGCGCTGAGCACGCTCTACTACTGGCAGAGCAAACTGAAGGCAGCGGCACCGACAGCTGAGATCAGTCGCCGTGCGGCTAAGTTTGTCGCCTTGCGCGTGATTGGCGCCGCGCCCACGCCGCAACCGAACCACTGCACCCTCGTGCTTCCCGCCGGCATGCGCCTAGAAATGTCGGCATTGCCCACACCCGAATGGCTGGTCGCGCTTGGACGTGCCGCCCAAGGGCCACGCTGATGCACCCCGGCTGTCCGATTACCCAGGTCTACCTGTGCCGCGCACCGATTGACTTTCGCAAAGCCATCAACGGCCTGAGCGTCATGGTCGAGCAGGAACTTGGCCTCGATCCCTTCAACGGCACGCTCACCGTCTTCATCAATCGGCATCGCACCAAGATCAAAGTACTGTACTGGCACCGCAATGGATTTTGTTTGTGGCAGAAGCGCTTGGAAGCCGAGAAATTCGCCTGGCCTGAGGCCGATGACGATGCCACACAGACCATCAATGCACAGGAATTTGAATGGCTTCTGGACGGCATTGATTTATGGCGAAATAAGCCACATAAAACACTCTTTTTTGCTTCCGTTTCATAGGAGAATTTGCTAAAATAACGCATGTCATTTGCACCCACTAATTCAGCCGTTTCGCCCTCCAAAACGGCGTCGCAAATAGCACCGCAAATGACATCGTCCGCGTTCACCTTGCCGATAGTTTTACCCGACGATACAAAATCCCTGAAGTCGCTGTTGCGTTCGCAGCGAGACGCCTATCAAACCGCCGTTGACACCATCCAAGCCGCGCACGCTACCGCCGTCGATACCATCAAACGCGAAGCGCAAGAACAGCTGCTAACCGCCGTCGACACCATCAAGCGCGAAGCACAAGAACAGGTTCTGCGGCTGATCGAACAAATCACGCTCGCGCGCCAACGTCTGTTTGGCACCAGCTCCGAACAACTGTCGGCCCAAGGCCGTCTGTTCGATGAAGCCGAAGCCTTGGCCCAATCCAGCGCCGAGGCACAAGATATTGCACCGGTGCCACTTGCGAGCGCACCGACGGACCAAACGGCCGAGCAGAAATTAAACCCGCTAAACAAGCCGGCCCGCGGCAAACGCGGCCCCCTGCCGATCAACTTGCAACGCGTGGACGTGATCCACGACCTCCCCGCCGAGCAGCGCAGCTGTCCTTGCGGCACCCCGATGGTCGAAATCGGCCAAGACATCAGCGAGCAACTCGACATCGTGCCGATGCAGGTGCGGGTGTTGCGTCACATCCGCAAGCGCTACGGCTGCCCCGGCAGCAGCCACGCCCCGGTGACGGCAGCACTGCCACCACAGCCGCTGCCCAAGAGCAATGCCAGTGCGGCCTTTCTGGCGATGCTGCTCACGGTCAAATTTGTTGACGGCCTGCCGTTGGCACGGTTTGAAGGCGTATTGGGCCGTCATGGCATGCCAGTGCCACGCCAGACACTGGCGCGCTGGGTGATTGGTGCCAGCCGTCTGTTGCAACCGCTGCACAATCTACTGCGCGACACACTCTTCGATGGTGATGTCATTCACATGGATGAGACGGTGGTGCAGGTGCTCAAAGAGCCGGACAAGAAGCCAACCGCCAATAGCTATATGTGGGTGCAGACGGGTGGGCTGCCGGACAAGCCGGTTGTCCTGTACGACTACGATCCGAGTCGCAGCGGGGAGGTGCCGGTGAGACTCTTGGCGGGCTATCGTGGTTATTTGATGACCGACGGCTATGACGGCTACAACCCGTTGATCCGCACCGGGGGCATTGAGCACCTTGCCTGCTGGGCGCATGTGCGTCGTCGGTTTGTCGATGCCACCCGGGTGCAGCCCAAAGGTCGTCGCGGCAAAGCCGACGAGGCGGTGGCCATGATCGGCAAGCTGTATGGCATTGAGCGCGATCATAAGGGTGCCAGCGACGAGGCGCGTCTCTTGGCGCGCCAGCAGTTCAGTGTGCCGGCATTGGCGACGTTGCAGGCGTGGATGGAAAAGACGATACCTGAGGTCGCGCCGCAAAGCGCGCTCGGGACGGCGCTGGCGTATTTGCAGAAATACTGGTCTCGCTTGATTCGCTATACCGAGCGCGGTGATCTGCCGATCGACAATAACCGCTGCGAGAATGCGATTCGCCCGTTTGTGATTGGCCGAAAGAATTGGTTGTTCTCCGATACCCCTGCCGGGGCGGACGCCAGCGCGGTGATCTACTCGTTGGTGCAGTCGGCAAAAGCGAATGGCGTCGAACCGTATCTGTGGCTGCTTCGTGTGCTGCGCGACTTACCCGCGGCGAAAACCGTGGATGATGTCGAGGCGTTGCTGCCGTGGAACTTGAACATGCAGGCGCTTACCAGCTAAAAGTCGGCTAGGATAGGCTGCTGTTTATGGAGCGCTTACTCTGAAGGAGCCGCAGATCGCGGTTGAAGAAGGGGAGCCGTTCTAAGCAACGCGTGCGCGGGCCACGGCTGTGTGCAATTTGACGATGATGAAAGGAGTCACTAC
>JBBRXQ010000385.1:0-3171 GCA_038238515.1 Sphingomonadales bacterium
CTTGATCGAGATATCGATCAACAATCTGGCGGCGGTGCCTTCGATCATTTTCGGGCTGCTCGGCCTCGCGGTATTCCTCGCCGCCTTTCCAAACCTTCGCTCTGCGCCGCTCATCGGCGGCATGACGCTGGCGCTCATGACCATGCCGGTCATCGTCATTTCGGGGCGTAATGCGATCAAGGCAGTTCCCCCTTCGATCCGCGATGCCGCGCTGGCGATGGGGGCAAGCCCGATTCAGGTGGTGTTCCATCATGTGCTGCCGCTCGCAATGCCGGGCATTCTCACCGGCACGATCATCGGCATGGCGCGCGCGCTGGGCGAAACCGCGCCTCTGCTGATGATCGGCATGCGCGCCTTCGTGGCCAGCCCGCCAAGCGACTTCACGTCGCCGTCCAGCGTGCTGCCAGTCCAGATTTTCTTGTGGTCTGATGAGATTGATCGCGGCTTCATCGAACGGACCAGCGCGGCGATCGTCGTGTTGCTCGTTTTCCTGCTCGTTATGAATGGCCTTGCGATCTATCTGCGCAATCGGTTCGAAAAAAGGTGGTAGAAATGCACGCCCCCCTTGTTAACGTTGATATCGCAGCGGAGCCATTGGCCGCAGCCGATGGCGTGAAATCAAAGATCAGCGCGAAGCATGTCTCGGTCTTCTACGGCCAGAAGCAAGCTATCGATAACGTCTCGATCGAAATCCCGCATAATTTTGTCACCGCTTTCATTGGGCCTTCGGGCTGCGGCAAATCAACCTTCTTGCGCGCGCTCAACCGCATGAATGATACGATTCAGGGCGCAAGGGTCGATGGCGAGATCCTGCTCGATGGCGTCGATATCTACCGTTCCACGATGGACGTGGTGCAATTGCGCGCACGCGTTGGCATGGTTTTTCAAAAGCCAAACCCATTCCCCAAATCCATTTACGAAAACATCGCTTATGGTCCGCGCATCCACGGCATCACCAGCAACAAGGGCGAGCTTGATGGCATTGTCGAGCAATCGCTCCAGCGTGCCGGCTTATGGGATGAAGTAAAAGATCGCCTGAGCGACAGCGGCACCGCGCTTTCGGGCGGGCAGCAACAGCGGCTGTGCATCGCCCGCGCGATTGCGGTCGATCCCGAAGTGATCCTGATGGACGAGCCATGCTCGGCGCTTGATCCGATCGCCACCGCGCGGATCGAGGAATTGATCGATGATCTGCGCGGCAGGTATGCTATCGTAATCGTTACGCACTCGATGCAGCAAGCGGCGCGCGTTTCCCAGCGAACCGCATTCTTCCATCTCGGCAAGATCATCGAGTATGGCAACACGTCCGACATCTTCACAAATCCGCGCGAAGAACGGACGAAGGATTATATTACAGGTCGTTACGGATAAGGAATTAAGGTGGCAGAGCACACCGTTAAAGCATTCGATGATGACATCACCCGGTTGCGCGGTCTGGTGGCTGAAATGGGCGGCCTTGCCGAACTCTCGGTCTCAGAGGCGATGGACGCGCTGGTCAGTGGCAACGAAGTGCTCGCCGCCGAAGTTATCGCGCGCGATAAACGCATTGATCAGCTGGAAACCGAGGTAGACCGACTCGCTGTCAATGTGCTCGCCTTGCGCGCGCCGATGGCCGATGATCTGCGCGAAGTCATCGCCGCGCTTAAAATCGCCGGAGTGATCGAGCGGATCGGCGATTATGCCAAGAATATCGCCAAGCGGGTTGGCCATATCGAAGGTCGCAAGCGCTTTGAGCCGCTAACTTTGCTGCCGGTGATGAATGAGCTGGCGGGCGATATGGTGCACGATGTGCTCACCGCCTTTGCCGCGCGCGATCCCATCGCCGCCGCTGAAATCGTCCAGCGGGATTCCAAAGTTGACGCGTTCTACGACAGCATTTTTCGAAACTTTGTGTCCTACATGGTCGAAAATCCCGCCACTATCAGTTCGGTGGCGCAGCTCATGTTCGTCGCGCGCAATATCGAACGGATCGGCGATCATGCCACCAATATCGCGGAAATGGTCTATTATGCCGCCACGGGAGACTATCTGCCCGAGCGCGAGCACCTCCCGCCAACAGAGCAAGCCGCACGGTCGTGATCGAGCGGAAAACCGCCATTAACGACCAGCGTAATTACCCCGTAACAATTGTCGTATCTATGCAATCTGTTCGTCATGTGCGACGCAACAGGGGCCAAATATGACTGCGCCAAAGCTGCTTCTGGTCGAGGACGATACCGCCTTGGCCGAGCTGGTGGAATATCGTTTTCGCGGCGAAGGTTACGACGTTCGCACCACTGACGATGGCGATGAGGCTCTGCTTCTCGCTGCCGAAGACACGCCAGATTTGGTACTGCTCGATTGGATGATCAGCGGCACCAGCGGCATCGAGGTTTGCCGCCGCCTGCGCCGCAACAAAGCCACAGCGCATGTCCCGATCATTATGCTCACCGCGCGCAGTGACGAGGATGACCGCGTGCGCGGCCTCGAAATCGGCGCGGATGACTATGTTACCAAGCCATTCAGCCCGCGTGAGCTAATCGCCCGCGTTGGTGCTGTGCTGCGCCGCGTCCGTCCGGCGCTGGCGGGGGAAACGATCTCGGTTGGCGATCTTTCGCTCGATCCCACGGCGCACCGCGTGATCCGGCGCGAGCAATCGATCAAAATTGGGCCGACCGAATTCCGCCTGCTCCGCCATTTTATGGAGCATCCGGGCCGGGTCTTTTCGCGCGGACAATTGCTCGATGCGGTGTGGGGCAGCGGCAGCGATATCGAGCTGCGCACGGTCGATGTGCATATCCGCCGCTTGCGTCAAGCCATCGCTCTTCCCGGCGCCGCCGATCCAGTACGCACCGTGCGCTCGGCGGGCTATGCGCTAGAAGGTGTCTAACAGGGCTCAAGTGTCTAAGTTATTTAAGGCCGATTAAATGCGAAATGTCGAGATCGGCCGCCGTAATCCACTTTTGATACAGATTGGCGATGTAAAGCGTGCAAAGCACTGTCGATAGCACGGTTGCGCGTACCAAAATCGTCCGCGCCTTGAAATTGCCCGGCGCGCTATTGGCTTGCCCCGGCACCTTCTCGATCCCCAGTTCGTCAGCAGTTTTCACGCCAAATGGCATCACCAAAAATGCCGAGAGCACCCAGAACAAAAGATAAATCGCAGCAATCGAGATGATCGGCATGTCAGCA
>JBBRXQ010000386.1:0-3166 GCA_038238515.1 Sphingomonadales bacterium
GGCCGCGCCCTCGCCAAATTTCAGGCGGTACAACAGGCACTTGCCGAGTTTTCCGAAGAAGCCGCCGCAGTAGACGCCGCCGCCGCCGGTTGCGCCGCCGCATTGGATGCGGGCGACGCCAGCTTCGAAATCGCCGCCGCCAAACTGCGCACCGGCATCGCCATAGACCGCGCCGTGCCCATCGCTCACCGCATGCACGGCGCCATCGGCTTCACCCTGGAATACGCGCTAAACCATCTGACTCGCCGCCTGATGGGCTGGCGCAGCGAATTCGGCAACGACACCTTCTGGGCCGAAAAGCTGGGCCGCCGCGTGGCCGCGCTGGGCGGCGCGGGCCTGTGGCGCGAGATGGCGGCGCGCACAGACCGGCTGGCGGGGTAAGCAGGGGGGCGGCGCACGGTTGCTACGCCCTCATTTGCCGGTATGCTGCGTGCTTTCGGGGGAGCGCATGCCATGGCTTATGACACCTACAAACTGCTCCATGTTCACCAATCCGGCGGGCTGATTACCGCCGTGGTCGATGCGCCGCCGATCAATGTCATCACCATGGGCTTGTTCGAGGAGCTGGCCGCCCTGGCGGTGGAGCTTGAGGGCGATCCGGCGGCGCTGGTGTTTGTGCTGAAAAGCGCGGACCCCGATTTCTTCCTCGCGCATTTCGATGTGGCCTTGCTGATCGCGATGGCCGAAGCGCCCAAGACGCCGGGCGGCGACCTCAACAATGCCTATCATGATATGTGCCACCGCTTTCAGCGCATGGACAAGGTCACCATCGCGCAGATCGAAGGGCGCGTGGGCGGCGGCGGGGCCGAGCTGGCGATGAGTTTCGACATGCGCTTTGGCGTAACGGGCAAGACCATCATCAACCAGATGGAGGTGCCCATCGGCATCCTGCCCGGCGGCACCGGCACCCAGCGGTTGCCCCGGCTGATAGGCCGGGCGCGGGCGATGGAGATCATTCTGGGCGGCATCGATCTGGATGCCGAAACGGCGGAAAAGTGGGGCTGGCTCAATCGCGCGCTGCCCGCCGATGCGATCGGCGGGCATGTTTCGGCGCTGGCCCAGCGCATCGCCAGCTTTCCCCCGCAAGCCGTGCGCCTTGCCAAACAGTCCATTGAAGCTTCTGCCCTGCCGCTGGACGAGGGCTGCAAGATCGAAACCGATCTGTTTCAGACCCTGCTGTTCAGCGACGTCGCGCGCGAAAAGATGCGCCGCTTCCTCGAAGTGGGCGGCCAGACCCGCGAAGGCGAACTGCGCGTCGCCGAACTGAGCGCCGAGGTTGCGGGGGTGGGGTGAGGGGCGGAAGCCGCGAATTCGGTGGGGACGCTTTGTGGGCCGAAAAGCTGGGCCGCCGCGTGGCGAGGCTGGGCGGGAATGGGCTTTGGCGCGAAATGGCGGCGTGTGGCTGGGTTGGGCGGTGCAGGGCTGTGGCGCGAGATGGCGGAGCGGACGGATAGGTTGGTTGGGTGATTTGGAACGCACGGTTTGTGCTTAACTGCTTCCCTCATTTGGACCCGCGATCATTTTGGCTAATTCTTCTTTCGTTGGGAAGGTAAGGCCGCCAAACTTGGGATCCTTAAAATAGGTTTTGACAGTCGGCCCAATGGCCGCAGCCACCGTCCTGCACAACTCCACGTCCATTTTTAGCCCGAACCTAATTTGGCGGACCAAGTCGTTAAGAGCTAGGCTCTGAGGACTTAATTTCCTCATTTCCTCTTTTGTTATCATGCCTTTGCCTAAAGTTCCGTCCATCTCATCAGGAATTGGTGCCCGTTCAATCAGGCGTTCTCGATCAACCCGATAGGTTCGCAAGGCATCAACGGAAACCGAGTGGCGCTGCGCAATAAGCATCATATCGTGCATTAAATCGTTCGCCCCTGCTTCAAGAAAAATTGCCAACTCTTCGGGAAGAAACCGGATTTCACTCTCATTGGTCTCACCGCTCAACGGCTGTAAAATTTGCCATGGTTCCATGTGCGCCGTTTCAGGCAGTTCTAGCTTTGCTAGGGACCGCTGGACATGTTCCCAATTTGTGATCGTGCTGTTGATGACCGTCACCAGTTTGACGTGGACGGCAAAAACTAAGCTCTTCTGTTGCCGCTCTCGTTCTTCCTTATCGCGCTTCAGGTTCACGTTAGATTCGCGCCTAGCCAGCAGCCATGCGGGTATGCCACCCGCCAAAGCGCCGATCAGGCCTCCAATCACCGAAGCTGGTATCCCTGTCCAATCCATTTACCTACCTGACAGCCGTAAACTTGCAGGCTGGAAAGGCCAGAATTATTGCCTCAACAGTAAGGTTGGTTGCATTAATGTGGCGACGGATGGGATTATCGCGCAAATATGCAAAAACTATATCTTTGATTTGTCCTAAGCTAACGCCTTGAGGATAACAATTTTCTCCATCGGCATTCTCAAACGTACCAACCTTTCCGCCAAAGGAAACATCCCCGACGTAAAGAAGGCATTGCAGGTTGGCCGACGTAGTATTTCCCGAAACATCAGGAGTGCACGCACGATACAAGTCGTTTCCCGTATGAATTGGCTGACGACGTTCAGCAGCAGCGGTTGGGGTTTGCGCCGGACTGGGTGGCAAGTTTTGAGCTTGCTGGCTCTGGCCATCAAACTGATCGCGCTCCCGTTCCTGTTCAACCCGTAGGCGTCCGGCTTGCGCAGCCCTCCGTTCTTGTTCGGCTCGCTGACGCTCGGCCTGTGCGTCCCAGCGTTCTTGTTGAGCTTGCATCCGCTCCATCTCACGCTGCGACCAATCGGGGTCCACCTGAGCGAACGCATTGCCCGAAAAGGCGGCAAAAAGGATGGCGAAAAAACAAAACAATCGCATTTAGTTTCCCCGAGTGCGCAACAACTCTATCAGACGAGCTACACTTTGCCGGGTGGTTGGGCAAATCGCCTTTCAGCCGCATCCCAAGCAGAAGGACATTGAACTGGCCGCGACCCTGCTTGCGCGCATGGAACAAGGAATAGGCGATGGAAGTCAGAGGTGGCTCGGTTTGTCTGCACAGGGATCGGCAACGGATAAGTGGATCGTCTGCCGGTTGCTTGGTTGAACTGCCGATATGGGGCGTCATGCAGGGAGGGCGTAGCCCGACCGGAGTGACACCCCATACCGGTGGCCAATGTCATGCTGCCATCGCCAGCGGCGGGTTGTCAA
>JBBRXQ010000387.1:0-3151 GCA_038238515.1 Sphingomonadales bacterium
GCAGGGTCCATTGAGAGATGCATGAATACGCCTCTGCTTGAACCCGGCCTGTACATTGTCGCCACGCCGATTGGCAATCTTGGCGATGTGAGCCGCCGTGCCATCGACATTCTCTCGGCTTGCGCCCTCATAGCCTGCGAAGACACCCGCGTCACAGGCAAACTTTTGCATCATGTCGGGATCAAGCGGCCAATGCGTCGCTATGATGATCATGCCAGCGATGCGGCGCGCGAAAAGTTGCTGGGCGAGATCGCGCAAATGCCGGTGGCGCTGGTTTCGGATGCGGGCACGCCGCTGATTTCAGACCCCGGTTATCGGCTGGTGCGCGAGGCGCGCGCGCGCGGCATTGCCGTGACCAGCATTCCCGGTCCAAGCGCGCTGGTCACCGCGCTCACTCTGGCGGGATTACCGACAGACCGCTTTCTGTTTGCGGGGTTTTTGCCATCAAAAGACAAGGCGCGGGGCGACGCGCTGAGTGATTTGGCGGCGATGCCGATGACGCTGGTGTTTTATGAAACCGGGCCGAGGCTGGTGGCTTCGCTTGAAGCGATGGCGCGGATCATGCCGGGGCGCGAAGTGGCGGTCGCGCGCGAATTAACCAAGCTGCACGAGGAATGCCGCAGCGGCAGCGCGGCCGAGCTGGCCGCGCATTACACCGCGCATCCGCCGCGCGGCGAGATTGTGCTGCTGGCCGGGCCGCCGCCTGCGCCCGAAAAGCCCGCCGAAGCCGATATCGATGCCCAATTGCGTGAGGCGCTGGCGCAATTGCCGCCCAGCCAAGCAGCGGGGCGCGTGGCCAAGGCGCATGGGCTTGACCGGAAGGCGCTTTATGCGCGGGCAATGGAGTTGAAGCTGGAGCTTAAGCGGGAATTAAACATTTGAACCGGGCGGAGGCCGAGCGGCAGGGGCGGCGCGGCGAGCGGCAGGCGGCGCTGTGGCTTTGGCTCAAGGGCTGGCGGGTGCTCGCGCGGCGGCAAAAGATCGGCGCGGGCGAGATTGATCTGATTGCGCGCAAAGGGCGCACGGTGGCGTTTATCGAGGTGAAATGGCGCAGCACCGGCGCGGCGCTTGATCATGCGATCGATGCGCGGCGACTAAAGCGCGTGGCCCGCGCGGCTGAGGCATTGGCGCCTCGATTCGCCAAGCCGGGCGATGATGTGCGGATCGATGTGATCCTGATCGCGCCCGGTCAGTGGCCGCGCCAGATTGCCAATGTGTGGCAACCTGGCGCGTAACTGGAATTTGGATCAACCGTGCGGCTTGTGATCGCCTTCTTTATGCTCGCCGTCTTTGTGATCGCCTTCCTTGTGATCGCCGTCCTTAGGATGCTCGGTGGGGTGCGCAGGCGGCACTGGATTGGCAACGGCAGCACCTGAGAAGCTGAGAACGGTGGCGGCGCAGGCAACTGCGGTCAGAATGGTTTTGCGCATATGGTTTGTGTCCCTAATCAAAATGTTTGAGCATCGGATGATGCCGCGTCCTTGGGCCGCAGCGCTTATTTGGTCGCTCCGCCATCAAGTTCGCTTTAAGGACACCCCTGCGATCACCACGTAAGCTCGCATCAACAATAATGGATTTTTCAGCATGGCTCTTCGCGTCGCGGTTCAGATGGATCCGCTCCATTCCATCAAAATCGGCGGCGATTCGACATTCGCGCTGATGCTCGCGGCGCAGGCGCGCGGTCATGAGTTGCTGTACTATGATGTGAAATCACTGGCGTGGCAGGCGGGGCGCGTTTCGGCGGAAGGCGCGCCGGTGATGGTGCAGCCGTTGGAAGGCGATCATTTTACCATGGGTGAGACGCGCAAGATTGATCTGGCGCGCGACATTGACGTGGTGCTGATGCGGCAGGACCCGCCGTTTGACCTGGGCTATATCACCGCGACACATCTGCTTGAGCGGCTGGAGGATGAGACACTGGTGGTCAACGATCCGCGCTCTGTCCGCAATGCGCCCGAGAAGGTCTATGTGCTCGATTATGCACGCTTCATGCCGCCCACGCTGATCACCCGTTCGGCCAGCGATGTGCGCGCGTTTCAGCATGAGCTGGCGGCGGGCGGGGAATTTCAAAGCGCGGTAGTGGTGAAACCGCTGCACGGCAATGGCGGCAAAGCGGTGTTCAAGGTGGAGGCAGATGGCGGCAATCTCTCGGCGCTCGCCGAGCTGTTTGGCACGGTGTGGCCCGAACCTTTTATGGTCCAGCCGTTCCTGCCCGAAGTGGCCGAGGGCGATAAGCGCATCGTGCTGGTCGATGGCGTGGTGGCAGGAGCGATCAATCGCAAGCCGGGCGAGGGCGAGTTTCGCTCAAACCTGGCGGTGGGCGGCTATGCCGAAAGCGCCACGCTGACCCCGCGTGAGGAAGAAATCTGCGCGGCAATGGGCGCTGAATTAAAGCGGATGGGGCTGATTTTCGTGGGTATTGATGTGATTGGCGGCAAATGGCTGACCGAAATCAACGTGACTTCGCCCACCGGGATTGTGGCGATCGACCGCTATAACGGCACCGACACTGGCGGCATGATCTGGGATGCGATTGAGGCGCGGATTTGAACTGCTGGTTCCTCCCTATTTTGACGAAGTCCAAATGGGGAGGAGGCAGGCCGCAGGCCTGACGGAGGGGTCTTTCTCTCCCTCCACCGCCCCACGGGCGGTCCCTCTCCCCATTTGCGCTGCGCGAAAATGGGGTGGATTTTCTAAATTAAGCGTCCTCGGCCAGCCATTCCTCAAGGTATTTGATCGTGTAAGCGCCATCAAGGAACGCGGGATCGTTTAGCAAGCGCTGGTGCAGCGGGATGGTGGTTTTAACGCCGCCGATAACCATTTCTTCGAGCGCGCGGCGCAGGCGCATGATGCAGCCTTCGCGGGTGCGGCCATAGACGATCAGCTTGGCGATCATGGAATCGTAGTAAGGCGGAATTTTGTAGCCCGCGTATAGCCCGGAATCGACGCGCACATGCATCCCGCCCGCCGCGTGATAGCTGGTGACGAGGCCCGGCGAAGGCGCGAATGTGCGCGGATCTTCCGCATTGATGCGGCATTCGATCGCATGACCTTTGAACTCGATCTCTTCCTGCTTAACCGACAGCTCTTTGCCATCGGCAATGCGGATTTGCTCACGCACCAGATCGACCCCGGTGATTGCTTCGGTCAC
>JBBRXQ010000388.1:0-3141 GCA_038238515.1 Sphingomonadales bacterium
GGCGAAGCTTGACTTCAAGCTCGGTCCCGACAAAGCCGCTGTTGACGTCCTTGACCACAACGGTCTCGCCCGGGCCCGGCTCAAGCCCAGCCATCGACTGTCCGCTGTCTAGCGAAAGCTTGAGCGGAGATGCCGCCTCACGAGAGTTGTGGAATGTGAAATAAACCGGCAGTCCGCCATCGCGCCAGGTTTTCAGGAGCTTGGCGATATGCGCCTCAGCATCGGGATTGTTGCGGTGGCCGCAGTCACCACCCCAGTGGGCGTGAGCGTTGACGCCGTTTTGCGCGTCGATCACAAGAAGTGCGGTATCTTGGCTGAACTGGCGAATCATGGTTTGCCCCCATTGGTTTTTCGAGCCCAAGGTTCGCCCGGCAAAGGTTTGAGGGAAAGCGATCAAATTGCCATATTGCAAATCCAATCGTACATATTGCGCAGCATGATGGCGCAAACTGAGCAAGTTCTTGATCAACTTGATCGGCGGTTGATTGCTTTGCTGCGGTCTAATTCCCGAGAGCCCACGACAACGCTTGCACACAAGCTGAACGTGACACGCGCGACGGTTACCGCCCGGATCGAGCGGCTTCAGCGCAGCGGGGTCATTCTTGGCTTCACGGCGCGTCTTGCTGTGATGAAGGACGAGGGGATTCATGCAACCACGCTGATCAAGGTAGACGGCAAGGCGGCGACGCGCCTGATCCGGACATTGCAAGGCTACCCCGAAGTAGCCGCGCTCCATGCCACCAACGGCCGCTGGGACCTTGTTGCGCGGCTTGAGGTTGGCGACCTACAACAACTCGAGACCGTACTCCGCGAGATCAGGATGCTGCCAGGCGTCGTTGAAAGCGAGACCAACATCCATTTGTCTCAGAAGAAATAAGTATTCAAGCCCGGTCATCAGGGTGGCACCCACCGCTCAGGCGTAACCGATAGCGCGTTTTTGATCGGCTTCGATGGTTCTTGCGGCCATCATGTAGTGGAACGCTGCCCAGATCCCGGTTGGCGCCAGGATCAGAAGCGCGGCGCGAAGTGAGACCGCATCGGCACCTCCTGGTCCCGCGAAATAGTCGCTCAGCAGCCCGACGCCTTGTGGTGCCACGATCAGGTTAAAGATGTTGGCGACAAGAAGCCCGACCGCGCTAAACATAGCTCGCATCTTGGGCGGGGCCAGATTCTGGCCCAACGCCAGCACCGGACCGATATAAAAATAGATTGCCGGAATGAACACCCACAGCATGATCGTCGCGAGCTGCAGAGAATGCGTGGAATAGGCGATGATCGAAGGTATCGTCGCCGCCGCCGTGATCCCTGCAAGCAGCAGCACGATACGCCTCGGGTTTACGAACGCCGGGCGCGACATGGCCCAGGCAGTCAACAGCAAGGCGCCGATCCCCATCACCAGATGGATTGGACCGACGATGGCACCTGCTGTTCCTACATCTACGTGGTAGGTGCGCTGGAGAAAAGTCGGCGTAAACCACATTAAACCCCAGCCCCACAGCGCCGACACACTGCCGCCCATAAGCACATGAACGGCCGATTTCTGGCTCCACAGGAAGCGAAGCGTCTCGCTCAAGGTGGGGGTTGCGTCCACATCAACTGCGTCAAGCTGTCCGCGTTTGGGTTCTCGGATTGTCAGCAAAACGATTGCTGCGAGTAGAAGGCCGGGCACACCAAGCACTAGGAAAGCTGCGCGCCAGCCATATGCGCTTGCCGCAGCGCCCGCGATATCGGCACCCAGCCACGCACCGATCGGCGCACCGAGCGCGAAGACCGTAAGCGCCATTGCCCGGCGGTCAGCCGGAAAATAGTCGCATATGATCGAGCTGCACGACGGCGTGCCCGCCGCTTCGCCTACCCCTACGCCGATGCGCGCCAGCAACAACTGGTAGTACCCCTGTGACAAGCCGCAGAGCGTGGTCATCATGGACCAGACCGCAATCGAGCCCGCCAAGAGGTTGCGGCGGTTATACCGGTCGGCGACCCACGACAGTGGAATGCCCATGCTGATATAGAACAGCGCAAGCGAGACGCCGGTGAGAAACGCGACACCGCTATCCGACAAATCCAGCTCAACCCGGATCTGTTCGAGCACGGTGGACATCACGAACCGATCCGCGATGTTCATCGTGTAGGTCGCGACCATGACGACCAGAACATACCATCGCACCCCGACGGGCACAGCAATCGCAGACTTTTGCGGCGGTACCATCCCGATCATGGTCATGTTGCTTCCTGAAAACCGGCTTCCTGTGCGCTGATATCATCCCATCTTAACGCCGGTATAAAAAGGGGCCAGTCAGTTTTAACAAAAGGCCTCTGTTTGAGGCTGAGTTTGATCGGCATCGGGAAAGCGGCTGTAGCGAAGTGGAAGCCGATTTCCCGATGCCGATTTGCCGTTTTCTCATCAGGCCATCTTGCTGAGCTCCTTGTCTTTTTGGCGCTTACGGCTGCTAGCAAGGCTGAAGCTGTCACAATTCATCTCGAGGATGTGAACATGGTGGATTAGCCGTCAGCCTTGATTATCTCTTCGCCTCCTCTTCAGAAAGGTCGTCCGAAACTTTGCTGATCCAGTCAGAAACCTCCGCCTCGACCCAAACCACGCACCTTGGACCAAGCGACCGCGATTTCGGAAACCGCACCTCAGCCATCCGCTGATAGATCGCAGAACGCTAAAGCCCAACGCGCGCGATCACTTCAGGCAACCGCAACAATCGGGTTGGCGCGGCGGTTGCCAAATTGGCAATCTTCCGGTGCACCAAATCAATAGGTTAAGCAGTAACGCGCTGAGTAGTCGTAACAATTTTCCTCAGCAAAAAACCGCCACCCCTGACGGCCCCTCATCTGCCGAGCGCGAGCGACAAATCGCGCTCGGCAAACTCATCGATATGGCGCGCGAGCATCTTGGCCGTGTCCGCCATCGTGGCGGCGGCACGCGTTTCCAGAAGCGCGACGTCGGCCCATGCCTCGCTGTCCTCGTCATCGAACAGTTCGCGTTCAATGCGGCCTCCGCCCGCGAGATAGGCATCGCGTCCGATCAGCCGCGCGCGGGGATCGCTGCCACACACAGTGCCGGTCAGCACCATCCGGCGAATGCTGTCGGGGCTCGGCGAATAGTAGGCCGATGATACCTGCGCAAAGACC
>JBBRXQ010000389.1:0-3125 GCA_038238515.1 Sphingomonadales bacterium
CGTGCCCGCGCACACCAGCAACGCGGAGCTGCTGCGCATTCTGCAAGGCAGCGCGGGCTTCAAGCGCCGTCTGGTCACGGTGCCCGAAGGCATGCCCTCCATCCTCGTCTCCGAACGGCTGGCCGCGCAATCCGCGCTCACTGGCACCGCGCCGGTGCCCGCAGAAGGTTCGGTCCTGCCCGAAAGCTATGACATTGGCGCGGGCGAAAGCCGGGCTGCGGTGATCAATCGGATGCAGCAGGCCATGCGCAAAACGCTCGCCGAACTATGGGCCAAGCGCGCGTCAGACACCGTCGCGCGCACCCCCGCAGAGGCGGTGATCCTCGCCTCGATTGTTGAGAAAGAAACCGGCAAACCGTCTGAACGCAAGATGGTCGCAGGGCTCTATTCAAACCGTCTTCGCCGCGCGATGCTGCTTCAGGCTGATCCCACGATCATCTACCCGATCACGCGCGGCAAGCCGCTGGGCCGCCGCATCCGCCAATCTGAGATTCAGGCGGTCAACGATTACAACACGTATACGATGGTGGGCCTGCCCAAAGCGCCGATCACCAATCCCGGCCGCGCCTCGATTGAGGCCGTGCTCCACCCGGCGCGCACTGATGCAATCTTCATGGTGGCCGATGGCAGCGGCGGGCACATATTCGCCGCCACGCTGCCCGAGCATAATGCCAACGTCGCCAAATGGTTTGCGCTGCGCCGCGCGCGCGGCGAAATTTAGGACACAGGGCGGGTGAACCGCGCCGCGCCGCTGATTATCACCGGTGAATTGCCCGCCGCGCTGCAATCACATACGGACGCGCTGCGCCGCGCGCACTATCCGCCAGAGCGCAATGCCGTGGCCGCGCATGTCACGCTGTTCTTCGCCTTGCCGCCGTTTGTCGAGGAGGAAGCGCGCACGCTGCTGGCCGCTCTTGCCGGCGCTCAGCCGCCACCCGAAGCACGTTTGGCCCAAGTGATGGACCTTGGCACCGGAACCGCCTTCAGGATCGAATGCGCCGATCTGCTGGCGATCCGCGACCACATCGCCGAGCACTTTCACGGCATGCTCACTCAGCAAGACATCCACCGCCCACGTCTCCACGTCACCGTGCAAAACAAAGTGGAACGCCGCGAGGCCCGCGCGCTCCAGTCCGAACTCGCAATCGGGTTTCAGCCTGAAAACTTCCGCTTCGCCGGGCTCGCGCTCCATCGCTATATGGGCGGACCATGGGAACCGGCGGGGCGTTGGAGTTTCCGGGGGAGTTCCCGGGGCAGCTCAAACAGGCATCGCTGAGACTTGACCATAGCCCACACGCGGCCTAATGGCCCGTCTGCCCTGCCGTTTCTAACGGTAGGTGCAGCCCCTCGGGGCGGAGTAGCTCAGCTGGTTAGAGCAGCGGAATCATAATCCGCGTGTCGGGGGTTCGAGTCCCTCCTCCGCTACCATTTCTCGCAGACTTTTGCCAACCGGTCTGATCCTGACGCGCGTCCCGGTGGGTAAGGGCTGGTGGGAGCGGCTGGGCGTAAGGGCTCAGTTGATGCGTGGGAACACCCACCCCGACCTCTCCCCGATGAACGCCAAGCGAAGGGGCATGGTGATGCGATCCTGCAATCGGGGTTATATTATCAGATATGTATGCTATTATCGCCAAAATGGCTATCGAATGGCGCAAAATGGCGCAAAATGGCGCATTGCCTGAATGATTGCGGTGAAACATCGTTGGAAATTCGTCTGGGAGGCATATTGGATCGCGCGGCAAGTGATTTCAATTCTGGCCCAAACGCTGGCGTTATGCTGGTGCAAGGGGCTGTAACACGGGAAATGGGAGCGGATGGGAGCGACCATCTGCTGATTTGGGGCACCAACCGCATGATTGAAACTGCATGACTGACGCTCGATGACTGAGCACGGATTTGAGCCGCGCGCGCCCCGGCTGCGGTCGCGGGCGTGGTTTGATAATCCGGCGAACCCGGATATGACCGCGCTTTATCTCGAACGCTATCTCAACTTTGGCTTGTCGGTGGCAGAATTGCAATCGGATCGCCCGATCATCGGCATCGCGCAAACCGGCAGCGATCTGGCGCCGTGCAACCGCCATCATCTGGTGCTGGCGCAGCGCGTGCGCGATGGCATCCGCGATGCGGGCGGCATTCCCATCGAGTTTCCGATCCATCCCATTCAGGAAACCGGCAAACGGCCCACCGCCGCGCTTGATCGCAACCTGTCGTATCTCTCGCTGGTTGAGGTGCTTTATGGCTATCCGCTCGATGGCACCGTGCTCACCATCGGCTGCGACAAGACCACGCCCGCCTGCCTGATGGCCGCCGCGACGGTCAACATCCCCGCCATCGCGCTCTCGGTTGGCCCGATGCTCAATGGCTGGCACAAGGGCGAGCGCACCGGATCGGGCACGATCATCTGGAAAGCGCGCGAGATGCTGGCCGCAGGCGAGATCGACTACCGCGGGTTTATCGAACTGATCGCCTCGTCTGCGCCCTCGACCGGCTATTGCAACACGATGGGCACCGCCACGACGATGAACTCGCTGACCGAGGCGCTGGGCATGTCGCTGCCCGGATCGGCGGCGATCCCCGCGCCTTATCGTGATCGCCAGCAGTGCGCCTATGAAACCGGCGTGGCGATTGTCGAGATGGTGCGTGCGGATCGCAAGCCGTCTGACATCATGACCCGCGCCGCGTTCCTCAATGCGATCCGGGTGAACAGCGCGATTGGCGGATCGACCAATGCGCCGATCCACATGAACGCCATCGCGCGCCACATGGGGGTCGAACTCACGCTTGATGATTGGCAGGATCATGGCGCGGGCATTCCGCTGCTGGTCAATCTTCAGCCCGCCGGAGAATATCTGGGCGAGGATTATTACCGTGCGGGCGGCGTCCCCGCGATTGTGGGCGAGCTGCTGCGCGGCGGGCTGCTCGATGGCGCGGCCATTGGCTGCAACGGCCGCTCGCTGGCGGACAACAATCTGGCCGCCGCCATCCAGGACACGCGCGTGATCCGGCCATTGGCCGATCCGATGCTGGCCAATGCTGGGCTCACTGTGCTGCGCGGCAATCTGTTCGAATCCGCCGTGATGAAAACCAGCGTCATCTCCGCCGCATTCCGCGCGCGCTACTTATCA
>JBBRXQ010000390.1:0-3121 GCA_038238515.1 Sphingomonadales bacterium
CCCGAACCGCGCCTGCCGCACTTTCGCATTCGCATCCGGCGCGAGGCTGCGGGAATCGCGGGCTGGATTGGTCGCACTTGGCGCGCGAGCAAATGGGCGCGCATGGCCGGCTATGCCGCGCTTGCGCTGGTTATGCTTGGCTTGCTGCTGTGGGTGACTGTGCTGCGGACGCTCCCTTCGGCGGACAAATTGCTCACGTATCAGCCGCCGCTGCCCACCATGGTGCGCGGCGATGATGGCGAGATTGTTTCAAGCTATGCCCGTGAGCGGCGGGTACAGCTGCGCTATGTTGATTTTCCCGAGCCGCTGATCTGGGCGTTTCTTTCAGCCGAGGACAAAAATTTCTTCAGCCATAGCGGGGTCGATCTGACGAGCGTGGCCAGCGCGGTGGTCGATTACGGAGCCAAGATTGGCACAGGCAACCGCGCGCGCGGCGGGTCGACGATTACGCAGCAGGTGGCCAAAAACATCTTGATCGGCAATGAATACTCAGTGACGCGGAAGCTTAAGGAAATGATCCTTGCGCTGCGCATTGAGAGCGTCCTGCAAAAACAGCAGATTCTTGAGCTCTATCTGAATGAGATACCACTCGGCCGCCAGAGTTTTGGCGTGCAGGCTGCGTCGCGAGCCTATTTCGACAAGGATGTTGGCCAACTGACGCTGCATGAAGCAGCGTTTCTGGCGATCCTGCCCAAAGCGCCTGAAACTTATAGTCGCGCCAAATTTGCTGGCCGCGCGATGGAGCGGCGCAATTGGGTGCTCGATCAGATGGTGAAGAACGGCAAAGCCAGCAAGGCGGCGGCGGAGGAGGCCAAGGCCCAGCCGCTGGGGCTGGTGGCGCGCCGCGCCGAGAATTACACCGCCGATGCGGGATATTTCCTGGAAGAAGTGCGCCAACAGCTGATAGAAAAGTTTGGCGAGAAAGCCGAAGATGGTCCCAACAGTGTCTATGCTGGCGGACTATGGGTGCGCACCTCGCTGAATACCGAGCTGCAAAAAGGCGCGCAGGACGCGCTGCGCGCAGGGATCATGCGCTACAGCGCGGGGCGCGCGTGGAATGGGCCGATTGCCAAGATCGACATTGCGGATGGCTGGCAGACGCAACTGATCACCAGCAACATCGCCATCCGCTATCAAAACTGGCGGATGGGCGTAGTGCTCGAAACCAGAGGCTTTGGCGGCCGGATCGGCTTTAGCGATGGCAGCACCGGCGCGCTTGGCGGTGTGCCCCCCCGAATGAGGCCGGGCGACGTAATTGCGGTGGCACCGAACGGCGGCGATTGGGCGGTGCGCGTGGTGCCCGAAGTTTCGGGCGGAATGATGGTGCAAGATCCGCAAAGCGGGCGGGTGAAGGCGGTGCAGGGCGGCTTTGACGCGCGGCTGGGATCGTTTAATCGCGCTACGCAGGCCAATCGTCAGCCAGGTTCGACAATTAAGCCGTTTGTCTATGCCACTGCGCTCGACAACGGTATGACGCCATCCTCGCAAGTGGTCGATGGCACATTCTGCGTGTATCAAGGCGCGGCGCTAGGGCAGAAATGTTTTCGCAATTTTGGCAACGAAGGCGGCTCTGGTAGCCACACAATGCGCTGGGGCCTTGAGCAATCGCGCAATCTGATGACCGTTCGCGTGGCCAATGATGTGGGCATGGACAAAGTCGTGCGCACGATCAAAGCGGTCGGCATCGGCGACTATAAGCCATATCTGGCGATGGCGCTGGGTGCGGGCGACACCACTGTGGCGCGTATGGTGAACGCCTATTCGGCGCTGGCCGATCATGGCCGCCAGCATGACCAGACGCTGGTCGATTATGTGCAGGACCGGCGCGGCAAAGTGGTTTGGAGGGCCGACAAGCGCCCGTGCCCCGGCTGCGCCATGGCGCAGTGGGACGGACGCCCGATGCCGCGCATGGCGCCGCGCGGGAGGCAGGTGATGGACGCGCGCACCGCGTATCAAGTGGTGCATATGTTGGAAGGCGTGGTGGTGCGCGGCACCGCCGAAACGCTGCGCGATCTCAAATTGCCTCTGTTTGGCAAGACCGGCACCACTTCTGGCCCTACCAATGTGTGGTTTGTGGGCGGATCGCCGGACCTCATTTCGGGCATCTATCTCGGTTATGATCAGCCGCGCAGCCTGGGCGGTTATGCCCAAGGCGGGCGCATCGCCGCGCCGATCTTTAAGCAGTTTGTTGTCGCTACGCGTTCGCAGTGGAGCGATATCCCGGCTAGTGTGCCCAGCGGCGTGCGCATGGTGCGCGTAGACCGGGTTTCGGGCAGGCAAGTGTTCGAGGGAGTTCCTACAGACAACGAGCCGAAGGCCGGAGTGATCTGGGAAGCGTTTAAGCCCGACACAGAGTTGAGCCGCACTGCGGCAGGGAACACCGCCGGTTTATCTACGCGCGCCGCCGTGATTGATGTTTTGCGCAAGGCACGCGCTGCGCAGATGGGCGTGCCTGCCGCAGACGCAAGCGCGCCAGAGGAAAGCGATGTCGTTGAAGAGCAAAGCGGCCCCTGATCTGACCCCCTGATCTCACGCTGTTGCCCAAGTTGCCGGTTTGCGAGCGTGCCCAACCCTGCTAAGATCCACTAATGACCAACCGCACCCTCGCCGCCATCGCGGCCCTCGCCCTGTTTGTTCCCGCACTTGCGCATGCTGAATTGCCGCAGGGAGCCAAGGCACCGGCGTTTTCAGCGCCCGGCGCACTGGCCGGCAAGGAATTTACGTTCGATCTGCAAGCTGCATTGAAGCGCGGGCCAGTGGTGCTGTATTTCTACCCTAAGGCTTTCACGCAAGGCTGCACGCTTGAAGCGCACGCCTTTGCCGAAGCAACAGACAAGTTTGCCAAGGCCGGAGCCACGGTGATCGGCATGTCGAACGATGACATCCCCACTCTGAAGAAATTTTCGACCGAAGAATGCCGTGACAAGTTTGCTGTGGCGAGCGCTTCTAAGGCGGTGATCAAGGCTTATGGGGTAGACCTCAAGGCGGTTGGCATTTCAACAGGCCTGACCAAGCGCACCAGCTATGTCATCAATCAAGCGGGCAAGATCGTGTTGGTCCATTCTGAGATGGATTACCGCGATCATGTGAAGCTGACGTTGGCAGCGGTTCAAAAAATGCA
>JBBRXQ010000391.1:0-3121 GCA_038238515.1 Sphingomonadales bacterium
CAGTGCCAGAAAGTGCGCTCGTCAGTGAGGAATAGTGTCTCAGCACTCATCGTGTTTCTCCTGCGTGATCGGCTTTGTGACAGGCATACCTTCAGGGTCGCACAAATTGGCACGCCGCGATGTTGTATAAAATGATGGGCTTGCCCGCTTGTCTAAGCAATTTAGGCCAACCAATAGGATAAGCCGTTGATTTTATCAAAATAGGCCAAGTTCCAAAGTCGCTTCTTGCAATTCTGAAACTTGTGGTGGCATCGATCAGCCCAGAAGATTGGGGAATGGTTCCAGCATGCGCGGGGCGAAGCTTGGATACAGCGCGGCATGATTAAGCCGACAATCTCGGTTCTCGTGCTGCGCCATGTCGCCAATTGCCTCGATCTTGCCGGATGCAATCCCGGGCCGCTACTGGCGCCTTATGGTTTGCGCAGAGGCGATCTCGATGATCCCAAGGCGGTGATGCCGCTTGAAGACTACCTCGCTTTTTTTGAAACCGCCGCGATCCGGGCTGAAAATTCCACATTCGGGCTACAGGTCGGGCGGCTCGCCGCGTCAGACAGCCTCGGCCCGCTTGGCTTTCTGTTTCTCAGTGCGCCAACTTTTCGTGCGGCCTTCGATGGCTTTTCCTCGTTTCTGGCGACCTTGCAGCAAGCCACGCTCAACCGCTTTACCGCGGGCGAGGGCTTGGCCAGCTTCGAATATAGTATCACCGACCAATCCTTGCAGCAGAGGCGGCAGGATGCGGAATTTTCGATCGCGGTCATGCACAATTTTTGCCGCAGCTATGTCGGCTCGGATTTTGAACTCGCCGAGGTGCGGTTTGAGCACGCGCAGGGCGGCGATATCCGGGTCTATCGCGATTTCTTTCGCTGCAATGTCTATTTCGATTCGGATACCAATTGCCTGTCGTTCGAAGATCGTTTTCTTCAGCGGCGCGGCGGCGTGATCGATCCCGCCTTGTTCCCGATCATCGAGGAATATCTGATGCGCCGCATCGTTAATGGCCCGCGCGAGCAAGGTTCGCCCGCAGACCTGATCCGCGCGCTGGAGGCCAGCCCGCTCGACGCCGCGCCAACTTTGGCCGATGCTGCCGCCGCGCTTGGCATCTCGGTGGCAACGCTAAATCGGCGGCTGCGCGCCGAAGGCAAAAGCTGGCGCGCGCTCGTGCAAGATCGGCGGATGAACGCGGCGGCGCGGCTGTTGCGGCAAAGCAGACGCGATGTGGCCGAGATAGCGCTAGCCGTGGGCTATAGCGAAAGCGCCAGCTTCGTGCGCAGTTTCAGCCGCCATTTCGGCACCACGCCGGGGAAGTATCGCAATAACCGCAGGGCGTGATTAGCTCCAAAGTCCTCGGGATTTAACTTGCCTCAATCCGTCGCTTTGTGCCGCAGGTTCGTGAACGATGCATCGGCGGACGCAAAACCAATGTTCAGTGAAACACAGGAATGGTTGGCCCCCCTTGCCAAGAGGCCCGGTCCCCCGCATTCTAACGCCAAAATAAAGGCAGGAGAGGATGTCGATGTCCATTTTTTCGCGCGGCGGCGCTGTGCCCTATGGCTTGTGCTCTGTTGCCGCTTGGGCGCTTTGCGCGATCCTGCCCGTCAGCGCGCAGCCCGCAACCATTGCCACCGATCCGGCGCTTTTGCCCAAAGCGGCCAGCGCCTCCACGATTGCGGCGCAACAGGCCGCCGCTGTGTCGCTCCCCCGCGAGGACGGGCGCGACGAAGAATTCGCCAGCCGGGGTTTTCTGGCCAGCGCCGCCGACCCATTGATCAAGGATGCTGGCGGCAAAGTGGTTTGGAACATGGCCGCATATGATTGGGTGAAAGGCGCGGCACCGGCCAGCGTCAATCCCTCGCTCTGGCGCGAAGTGGCGCTGCTGCGCCGCCACGGGCTGTTTCAGGTTGCCGACGGGGTGTGGCAAGTGCGCGGGTTCGATGTGTCCAACATGACCGTCATCCGGGGCACTAATGGCTGGATTCTGGTCGATCCGCTGACCACACGCGAAACCGCTGCAGCCGCGCTGGCGCTGGTGAATGCGCAACTGGGGCAAAGGCCAGTCTCGGCGGTGATCTATAGCCATAGCCATGCGGATCATTTTGGCGGCGTTCGCGGGGTTGTCAGCGAATCGGATGTGACCGCCGGAAAAGTGCAGATCTTCGCGCCTGCGCATTTCATCGATGAAGCGGCGAGTGAAAACGTGATGGCGGGCTTGGCGATGGGGCGGCGTTCCAGTTATCAATTTGGCAGCGGCTTGGTTCCGGGCGCGCAAGGGCAGATGGGCAGCGGCATCGGGCTGGCGGTCTCCTCTGGGACGATCACCTTGATCGCGCCCACCGATAACATCGAGCGCACTGGCGAGGTGCGCACGATCGATGGCGTGGCAATGGAGTTTCAGATCGTCTCGGGCAGCGAGGCGCCGAGCGAGCTCAACCTTTTTCTCCCCGCGCAAAAGGTGTTGCTCTCTGCCGAAATGAGCACCTGTACACTCCACAATATCCTGACCCCGCGCGGGGCCAAAGTGCGCGATACGCGCGCATGGGCCGGGTTTTTGGATGAGGCGCTCAAGCTTTATGGCGCGCGCACAGAGACCGAGATTTCAAGCCATTGCTGGCCGCGCTTTGGCCAAGGCGAAGTGAGCCGGATGCTAGCCAGCCAGCGCGACAATTATCGCACGCTGCATGATCAGACGGTGCGTTTGATGAACCGGGGTGAGAGCCCCGCCGAAATCGCCGAGCAGTTAGTCCAGCCCGCTGCGCTGGCGGCGGATTGGTTCAACCATGGTTATTACGGAACCTACAGCCACAATTCCAAAGCGGTCTATCAGTTCTATCTCGGCTGGTATGATGCGGTTCCGGCGAACCTCAATCCGTGGCCAGCGGCGGAGCGGGCCATGCGGCTGGTGGCGGCGATTGGCGGGGCGGCCAAAGTGATGGCGCAGGCGAAAAAGGCGATGGCGGCGGGCGATTACCGCTGGTCTTCTGAGCTGCTGAGCGCCGCGCTGTTCGCCGATCCGGCCAACCAGCCCGCACGGCGCGCGCTGGCCGATAGCTATGAGCAGCAAGGCTATCAGGCCGAAAGTGCGATCTGGCGCAACCAGTTCCTCGTTGCCGCCAAGGAGCTGCGC
>JBBRXQ010000392.1:0-3108 GCA_038238515.1 Sphingomonadales bacterium
AAAGGCCAAGGGGCACGGCGGCGAGCGGCGCGAAGAAATATTGGCGCATGCGCAGCGGCTGATCATCGAAACCGGGGTCCATAATGTATCGACCCGCCAGATTGCGCATGCGGTGGGCATTTCGCAGCCAACGCTTTATGCTTATTTTCCTAACCGCCATACGTTGATCGGAGAAGTTGGCGCGCGAGCGTTCCTTGCGCTTGCCGAAAAAATGCGCGTGGCAGCTTCTATCCCGGGCTCATCCGAAGATCGGCTTAGAGCAGTTGCCCGCAATTATGTGACCTTTGGATTAGAGCAGCCCGATGCATACCGTGTTGCGTTTATGATCGAAACAGGAGGACATGAGGAAAAGAGTAGCGAAGATATGGTCCTTACCGCCGGACTTAAAACTTTTGCCTTGTACCGGCAGTGCGTCTGCGCATTCTTGCCCCCAGAAACAACCGAAGATGCGGTAACCATGGTTGCCCAAAGCATGTGGGCCTCGCTGCATGGGCTGGTCTCCTTGCTGATAGCTCGCCAGCGCTTTCCTTGGGCCGATCAGCGGCTACTGATAGATAGCCACATCGAAGCGATCGCGCATGGCTATTCAGCGCGCACCGGCCAGTAAAGATTGATGACGACAACCAACAATATCCTGCTTCATCGCCCCTTCCAAACCGGATCGCGCTTCTCGGCAAAGGCATTCAACCCTTCGAGCTGATCTTCGCTGGAATAAAGCCGGTCCACGGTGGGCATTTGCCGCCGGGTTATGCGGCTAAGCGCATCCTGAAAGCGCAGCGCCTCTGCCTCGCGGACCACCTCTTTGATCGCGGCATAAACCAGCGGCGGGCCGCTTTCCAAAAGCCGCGCCAATTCCCAGGCCTTGGGCAAAAGATCGGCGGCGCTCGTGATTTCCTTGAGCAGCCCCCAGCGAAGCGCCTCTTGCGCATCAAACCAGCGCCCGGTCATCAATAGGTCCATGGCGACGTGATAGGGAATGCGCTTGGGCAATTTGATGCTGGCGGCATCCGCCACCGTACCCGATCGGATTTCGGGCAAGGCGAATGTGGCGGTGTCGCTGGCAAGGATCAGGTCGCACGAAAGCGCCAGTTCAAGCCCGCCGCCGCAGCAGATGCCATTGACAGCGGCGATCACCGGCTTGTTCAGGTTGGGCAATTCCTGCAATCCGCCAAAGCCGCCCACGCCGTAATCGCCGTCCACCGCATCGCCATCTGCCGCCGCTTTCAAATCCCATCCGGGGCAGAAAAACTTCTCCCCCTCCGCCCGCAAGATCGCCACGCGCAAGGTATCGTCATCGCGGAATGCGCGGAACGCAAGGCCCATGATCCGGCTGGTCGCAAGATCGATGGCGTTGGCCTTGGGCCGATCAAGCGTAAGCTCAAGGATTGCGCCTTCGCGCCGGGTGCGGATCGGACCGCTAGTGAGCATTTCCATCATGGCGCAATCTCCCATATCACCGCATCGACAGCCACCGCACCTTGCGCGCGCACCATCAGCGGGTTAATTTCAATCTCGGTCAGGCTTTGGCGCTGTACCATCAGATCTTGTAGCCTCAGACAAACTTCAACCACCGCGCCCACATCCGCACGCGGCTTGCCGCGAAAGCCATCGAGCAAAGGCCAAAGGCGCAGGCGGCGCAGCCCCGCCTCGATCTCATCCGCTAAAACCGGCGCGACCAGCGTTATGGTGTCGGCGAATAGCTCAGCATTAATCCCGCCAAAGCCAAGCGTAAGCGTGGCCCCATACACCGGATCGCGCCGCACCCCGATGAGCAGCTCGGCCACCGCGCCTTGCACCATCTCTTCGGCAAGATACCCCTGCGCCCTGGCCATCTCAGCCTGCCCATCCAGATTGGCCAGCCCAAGCCGCACCGCCCCCGCCTCGGTCTTGTGTGCAAAGCCAAGCCCCTTCAGCGCCAGCGGAGCCGCCAATTCAGCCGCCAGCGGCCCAAGCGCGGCCAGCGATGCAGCCTGCACATATCTTGGCACCGGCACCCCGGCTGCTGCCAATATCGCCTTCGAAGCCGCCTCGTCGTGCATCCGTATGTCGCGCTCTGCTTCGGCAGGCCAAGGCCGCCATCCGGGCACACCCGGCGCGGTTTGCGCCGCCTTGATCGCAGCAAACGCGGTCTCCAGCCCCATTAACGTACAGACACCCTGATCCATCAACGCCAGTGCCCGCGCTTCATCGAAATTCTCAGGCATTGAGGCGACGGGAAAGGCGGGCTTGCCCGTGGTCTGGCCAGCAGCCACGATGGCATCCAGCGAAGATTGAAAGCTTGCCGGATCGCAGCGATCGAGGCGCGGCGGATCGATGATATAGATGCCCGCGTCATAAGCTTCGAGCATAGCGGTGAAGACGTCTGTCGTTTTCGGCCCGTCGCCCCAGATAAAGGTGTTGTAATCCAGAGGATTGGCCACCGCCACCAGCGGGCCGAGCACTTCTGCAAGATGCGCCTTTGTCGCTGCTGGCACCGGCGGAAAATCAAGGCCGAACGATGCGCCAAGGTCAGCCGCCAGCCCGGCTTCTCCGCCCGAGCACGAAAGCGAACAAAGCCGCGTGCCGATTTGCCGGCCGTGGCTGTGGAAAATCTTCAGCGTTTCGAGCAGTTCAGACGGCGTGTTCACCTCCGCGATCCCTGCTTGCCGCAGAAACGCCGATGAAGCCGCGCCGCCCCCAGCAAGCGAAGCGGTGTGCGAGGCAGCCGCCATTTGGCTCAGCTCGGTTTTGCCAGACTTGATGCAAACGATCCCCTTGCCCGCCGTCCGCGCCGCCTCAGCCAATGCCGCCAATCCGGGCGCGTCAGCGATGCCTTCAACATACAGCCCCAGCGCAGTCACGCGCTCATCCGCCAGCAGCGCGCGGCCCAGCTCAGCCAGCCCCACCGCCGCCGCATTGCCAAGGCAGGCGACATAGGCCAGCGGCAGCGCGCGCGCCTGCATCGTCAGGTTGACCGCGATGTTGGAGGATTGCGAGACGATCGCTACGCCGCGCGCCACTTGCCGCCCGCCATGCTGATCGGGCCAGAGCAGCGCGCCATCAAGATAGTTGATCAATCCATAGCAGTTTGGCCCCAGAATCGGCATCGCGCCCGCCGCCTCAACCAGC
>JBBRXQ010000393.1:0-3105 GCA_038238515.1 Sphingomonadales bacterium
CCCCGGCGGATAAACGGAGCCCCGGCCCCCCTTTTGTTGGAGAGGCCGACATGACTGAACGCCTCACCGGCTTTGGCCTGGGCATGCGGCGCGAACATTTCCGCGATTATATCGACGGCACCGCGCCGGTTGATTTCATCGAGGTGATTTCCGAGAATTTTATGATCGACGGCGGCAAGCCGCTCGATACATTGACCAAAGCACGCGGCAATTATCCGCTGGCGCTGCACGGCGTCTCGATGTCGATTGGCTCGGCCGATGGCTTGCGCGGCGATTATCTCGCGCGGCTGAAGCAGCTGGTTGATATTATCGAGCCTGCAGTAGTTTCCGATCATTTGTGCTGGACCGGGATCGACGGGTTTAATTCGCACGACCTGCTGCCGCTGCCCTATACCGAGGAAGCGCTTGATCTGGTCTGCACCAATATCGCCCGCGCGCAGGATGCGCTGGGGCGCACCATGCTGTTTGAAAATCCATCGAGCTACATCGAATTCCCCGGTTCCATGACCGAATGGGAGTTTTTGGCCGAAATGGCGCGCCGCAGCGGCTGCGGATTGCTGCTTGATATCAATAATATCTATGTTTCGGCGATGAACCACGGGTTTGATGCGCAAGCCTATCTCGCGGGTGTGCCATTTGATCTGGTCGGCCAAATCCATCTGGCGGGCCATGTGCAGGGCGAGCATCTGCTGATCGATACGCATGACCAGCCGGTCCCCCCCCAAGTCTGGGCACTGTATCGCAGCGCGATCGAGCGCGCCGGCGCGGTGCCGACGATGATCTAGAGCGATGACAATATCCCCGAGCTGGAGGAACTGACCGACGAACTTGATGTGGCGCGGAGTATTTCGGCCGAGGCGGGCGCGCACAGGATCGCGGCGTGAAGCTGGCCGAATTACAGCACACCTTTCGCGATTGGCTGGTGGAGGCCGACGAAGTTTCTGCGCACCGGCTGGGCGCGGGGCCGGGCACGCTGATTTATCAAAACAATTACCGCGCCTCGCTGATGAGCTGCCTTGGCGAGAACTATAAGCGGGTGGTGAGCTGGCTGGGCGGAGAGGCTTTTGAAGCTGCCGCTGCGCGCTATGTCGATGCGCATCCGCCAACGAGCTGGACGCAGGATGCCTATGGCGAGAGTTTTGCCACATTTTTGAGCCGCTTGTATCCTGATGAAGCAGAGGTTGCCGATCTTGCGGCGATCGATTGGGCGGTGGGGCAGGTGTTTGTCAGCGCGGATGCAAAGCCTTTGCGCGCCGGCGCGCTGGCGGTGGACGATTGGGAGGCAGCGGTGATCCGCGCGGTGCCATCACTGCGCACCATCACGATATCGAGCAACGCCGATGCGATCTGGCAGGCATTGGCCGCCGAGGAGACGCCGCCTGCGGCGGTGCTTGAAGAATTCAGCGCCTTGCTGATCTGGCGGCAAGCGCTGGAGCCGGTGTTTCGCCGCGCATCAGCGCACGATATTGATGTGATGGCGTGGTCTGCGGCGGGCATAGGCTTTGGCCCGATCTGCGCGCGGCTAGCCGAAACGCTGGGTGAGGAAGCGGCGGTGAGCGCGGCTGGCACTGTGCTGGGCCAGTGGCTGAACGAAGAAATGGTCGCCTCAGTTGGTTAGCGTTTTGGCGTTCGCGCTGCGGCGAAGCTGAGCAAAAGGCCGACGCCTGCGCCCCAGAACACGGCGGCGGCGCAATCGCGGTGGAATTCTGCCGCACCATAAATCCACGGAAACCATGCGAAAACAATGCTGTCTGCGATGAGCGCAGCGGCAATAACCAGCGCAAATCCGGGCACGATTTGGGCTTTACCGAGCCGCGCCAGCCGCTGAGTTAACCGCACAAACGGCCATGTTCCCGGCACGACCAGCGCATAGAGCATGGCGCGCGCCCAGCCATCGAACACCCCAAGCGGCGCGATCTGGCGCAGCAGCATCGCAGCCACAAACCACAGCGCAATCCCGATCATGATCAGCGCGCTGGCCTGGCGCGAGGCAAGGTAAGACTGGCGCGTGGTTAGACTGGCGCTTGCGCCCTCTGAGAGTGATGTTTGCATCTGGATTTCCTTTCGCATGGTGGCTTAAGCTAGAAATGTAGCAAACGCTACATAAAGCGCTAGCCGCAATTCAACAAGGCGATGCCCCCCACGCTTTGCGGGTGATCGGCGGGAATATGCTTAACCGGGATCTGGATTTTCGGAGCAGGGCCGCCATCAGCGACGCTTCGCTGGCTTAAAATCTGCGCAAGTGAGCGCCCGACAGACTTAACCGGTGCGCTTTCTTACCGCGATCTTAACCAAAGCCTTTTCCAATTTGGAAGGAGCCGCGCGCTTATCACGCAAATCGAAGTGCGAAAAAGCCGCGCGTAATTTCCGCGTCGTCGATGCTGAGGCATTGCGCGGCGTGATCGAGAAGGAACTGTTAGCAATGATGCGCCAACCAAAGTTATCGGTAGGTCAGCTCGGGCAGGGTCGGTGGGGATCGATCTTTTCTCGTGTGCTGCGCGATGATGCAGGCAACGCGCTGGGCCTAGTGCTGATGACGATGCTGCTGCTGATGTCGCTGGCTGGGAGCGGAATCGACATGTCGCGGGCCTATATGGCCCGAAGCAGCCTGCAGAATGCCTGCGATGCGGGCGTGCTGGCGGGGCGCAAGGCGCTGACCAAGAGCGCCACATATGGCGCGACTGAGACTGCGCAGGCGAACAAGATGTTCAATTTCAATTTCAACGCGCGGGAAACAAATTCGGCAACGACCACCTTCACCTCGCAATCCGATGGCAAAGGCTCGGTTACTGGCGCTGCCACAACCCAGATGCCGACATCCATCATGGCGTTGGCCGGCCTGAAAAACATTGCGCTCACCGTGAATTGCAGTGCGGAGCTGCAGATGACCAGCGCGGACGTTATGTTTGTGCTCGACGTTACCGGTTCGATGTCGTGCAATCCAACGGGCGGCAATTGCAGCAGCGGCGCCGATTCCAAAATCGTCGGCCTGCGCAGTGCGGTTGCATCGTTCTACAACACGGTTGCCGCCGCTGTGATCGATCCAACGCAGAGCCGAATTCGCTTTGCCTTTGTGCCTTACAACTCGACGGTGAACATGAAGAC
>JBBRXQ010000394.1:0-3088 GCA_038238515.1 Sphingomonadales bacterium
ATACCGAACCGGGAGGGCAGCCAACGTGAAAACACTCGCCCTGTTTCGCCATGCCAAGTCTGATTGGTCAGATGCACGGGCGCGCGATTTTGATCGGCCGCTTAATGAACGCGGTGTGCGCGGCGCGCTGGCGATGGGCCAGCATATCAAGGAGGGCTGCTGGCACTTCGACCGGATCATCGCTTCGCCCGCCGTGCGCGTGGCCGAAACCATCGAACAGGCAAGCAAGGCCTTTGCACGCAGCTTTCCCATCGAGTGGGACCGGCGGATCTATCTGGCAAGCTCGGCCACGCTGATCGATTTGTTGCGAGAAGTGGAGGGCGATCCGGCCAGCGTGCTGATGGTCGGGCACAATCCCGGGCTGGAGGACCTGATTTTCGATCTGGTGCCGGGTGATGCCGCCAACCCGCTGCGCGCCGAGGTTGAGATCAAATTTCCGACCGCAACATTTGCGGTGATCGAACTGGCAATTGAACGTTGGGACCAAATTGCCGAAGGCAGCGGCAGATTGACCGTGCTGACCCGGCCGCGCGATCTTAATCCCGAATTAGGGCCGCAAATAGCTGATTAAGCCGCGAAGTTACTCGGTGAGTGCTTCGCTTAGCCGCTCACGAATGCCTTCAAGATGGCCGCGCAGGACACGCAGTGCGGCAATAATTTCGTTTGCTTCGGGCACTGGGCTCACGTCTCGTTCCGATACAGGCGGCGGCTGCGACGCGCTTACTGCGGGCCTTGTCCCAGCCTTCGCCGCGCCCTCGATCGCCAAGCGCGCGCCGCGAATGGTATAGCCCTCGCGGTGCAGCAGGCGGTCGATCTGGCGGATCAAAGCAATGTCGTCAGCCCGGTAATACCGCCGTCCGCCCGCGCGGGTGAGCGGGCTAAGCATCGGAAACTGTTCTTCCCAATATCGCAAGACGTGGTGTTTAATGCCCAACGCATGGGCAACCTCGCCAATAGTGCGCAGTGCGGCCTTGTCTTTTCCATCGTCAAACGGAGACTGATCGGATTCAGAAGTGGCCACAACATCCATCGATTAAAACGCGCTCATTCGGATTGGGCAATCCGTTCCTTCAGCATCGGGCTGGCCCGGAAGGTCATGACGCGGCGCGGCGTAATTGGCACTTCAACCCCGGTTTTGGGATTACGGCCCAGCCGTTCAGACTTATCGCGCAGGATAAACGAGCCAAAGCCCGAAATCTTGACATTTTCGCCCTCTGCCATGGCATGGCACATATGACGAAGGATGTCTTCAACCAGATCAAGCGAGTCAGCGCGGCTTAATCCTACACGCCGATTGATGCTCTCTGCCAGATCGGCACGAGTTAGAGTTCCCACAGAACGCACTAAAATATTCTCCCCGCAACCCCCCAAACGCCGACGCAACGTGGTAAACCGTTTTTAAGGGTTGGCAAGACCGTAGCGGGCGAGCCACGCCCGCAATGTACGAAAAAAATACAAATTGCGAAATCGATTGCAAAATTTACATTCTGATGAGGCTTGCGCCCCAGGTAAATCCGCCGCCCATCGCCTCAAACACCACAAGGTGGCCCGGCTTGATCCGCCCGTCACGCATGGCAACATCGAAGGCCAGCGGCACCGATGCGGCGCTGGTATTGGCGTGGCGATCCACCGTGATGACAACTTTTTCGGGCGGCAGACCAAGCTTGCGCGCGGTTGCTTCGAGAATGCGCAGATTGGCCTGATGCGGAACGACCCAATCGACGTCCTGGGCCGTAACGCCTGCATCGCTGAGCACTTCTTCGAGCACACCGGCCAAATTCGCGACGGCATGGCGAAAGACCTCGCGCCCCTTCATCCGTAGCTTGCCGACGGTGCCGGTGGTGGATGGCCCGCCATCGACATAGAGCAGATCTTTGTAAGCGCCATCAGCATGGAGCCGCGAGGTGATGATCCCCGGCGCGGCAGCATCGCTATCGTCCACCTCGGCCACTTCAAGCACAACCGCGCCCGCGCCATCGCCAAATAGCACGCATGTGCCGCGGTCTTCCCAATCGAGCAGGCGGCTCATCGTTTCAGCCCCGATCACCAGCGCGCGGCGCGCGGCGCCAGTGCGCAGCAGCGCATCGGCGGTGGCCAGCGCATAAAGAAACCCCGAACAGACCGCCTGAACATCGAACGCGATCCCGCCGCGGCAGCCGATCGCATTTTGCACAATTGTGGCGGTGGCTGGGAATGTTTGATCGGGGGTGGTGGTGGCCAGCACGATCAGATCGATGGTGCTGCCTTCGATCCCCGCCGCTTCGAGCGCGCGCTGCGCCGCCAGCGTGGCGAGGCTGGCGGTGGTTTCACCCTCCCCCGCCAGATGCCGATTGCGGATGCCGGTGCGCTCGGTGATCCATTCGTCGGTGGTATCGACCATCGCCGCAAGCTCGGCATTGGGCACCGCGCGCGCAGGAAGCGCAGAACCACTGCCGCGAACAAGCGAACGCAAGATCATGCCCCAGAGCTGGCTTTAGAGCCGGGCGCAGACGCCGCCGTGCGCTTGAGATCGGCGGCAATCCGCTCGGTCAGATTTTCCTCAAGCAGCCGCGCGGTAACATCGACCGCATGCGCGACACCAAGCGCGGAAGCGCCGCCATGGCTTTTCACCACGATGCCATTGAGGCCCAGAAAAACCGCGCCGTTATGATTGTTAGGATCGAGATGATGCTTGAGCAACTCGGTCGCAGGCTTAGAGATCAAAAAGCCGAATTTTGACCGAAGCGAGCTGGAAAAGCTGCGCTTCAGCAAATCGGCCACAAACCGCGCTGCGCCCTCCATCGCTTTCAGTGCGATATTGCCTGAAAACCCATCGGTTACCGCAACATCGACATCGCCGCGCGAAAGCTTGTCTGCCTCGATAAAGCCATCGAAGCTGAATTGCAGCGCCTGCGCCGCTTCTTTGAGCAAAGCAGCAGCTTCGCGAAGCTCGCCTGTACCCTTGGTTTCTTCTGAGCCGATATTGAGAAGGCGCACACGGGGGTTTTCAAGCCCATTAACGATCCGGGCATAAGCCGCGCCCATGATCGCAAATTGCACCAGATTGCGCGCATCGCATTCGGTATTCGCGCCCAGATCGAGCATGATC
>JBBRXQ010000395.1:0-3075 GCA_038238515.1 Sphingomonadales bacterium
ATCCGCCTCGCCGCACAGCATCGCATCGAGGAATTCATCAAAGCGCGCGGCGGTGGCCTGCCCGCGCTCGGCATAGAGGCAATGTTGATCAAGCCGGGCAAGGTGCGCGAGCAACAGCCGGGTATCAAAGCGCACGCGGTGGCCCACCGCCTCGCCCCGGTAGTACACCGTTTCCGCCGTGCCATTCAGCGCGCGGTCGGCCAGCACTTGCTCGGCCACATCGCGCGCCAGCACCAGCGCCGCCTCCCACCCCTGCGCCAGCGCGGCATCGCGCCGCCGGTGGGTGTAGGCCGCCTGAGGCGACAGCCCGACCAACGCGCAGGCCGCGCGCACATTGCCATGCTGCGCCAGCGCGGAAAGAAACGCGACCTGCCGCTCGGGGGTGAATATATTGCTGCGCGGGGCGGGGCCATCAGCCCGATCCGGTTGCGCCGAATGGGTTTGGGGGCGATGGCTGGCCATAAAGGCCGCCCAATCCGGGGAGCCACCGCCCGCCGGCCCCCAATGTGGATGAGGAGGGGGAGCAGCGCCCATCGGCGCAGAACCGCCCCCCTCCCCCGGCAACCCAATATCGCGCGCCGCCGGAACCCACCCCCGCCCGAAACCGCGCGCGGGCGCACTCACCGCTTCGCCATCCGGCGCAGGAAAAGCATCGCGGCTGGCCTCGGCCTCATGCGCGGAAAGGGATTGATTGTGCGGGGAATGCTCCATGACCGTGCGACTCCTGTTTGGAACAAAAGGGGATCGCTGGGCGATAGATCTGGTGGGGGGGTGTAGGAAAGTTTATTGGCAGATTGCCCGATTTCGGATCGAATTCATGCACACAGCGTTGACGCCGGGAACATAGCAGGTACATTTTGGTGAGCAACGATTAGGGCCTTGTGACTAAATCAGCTGACGCTGAACGTGTGCCGGACCCAGATCTTTTGCTCACGATTGTTCTTATTTAGCCGATTATAGTCAGCGCGCGTCGATTGCCAAATTCGTGAAGACGAGCGCGGTAGCGTCCGGCTTCTGCAACAACGGCTGGTGAGTTATTCCAAAGATCGGACAATTTGCTGTCCGCTTCGACCCTTGTGCCGGTAAATGACCGTTCGAAAACAAGCGCTTTGCTTTGCTGGGACCATAGAGTTATTTTGAAAATTGCCATTATACAAATTTCTTATTGGATATTTGACAGTAAAAATTTATAAGCTGTCTACAAAACGGAACTTCATATGCCAGTCAAGAAATACTGGATCTGGATCAAACCGAGATGCCGTCCGTAATTTAAACCCGTCATAACGCTTAAAATATTCGCGCGTATGGACACTCTCGCTATCCAAAATTTTGCGCGAAACGCGTACTTCCAGCTTTTGATCCACGGAGATTAGACCACTGTCAAACGCGCGATCAAACGTCCCTGATAAGAGCAAGCCATTTGCAGGATTGTGGCGGTTTTCAGTATCCTTTCCCCAAGGCAGGATATGGCTCGCAACGAGCAATCGTGGTTCGGAAATACCTGTGATGCAGCACTGTTCCTCAAAATTTGCCATCACCGCCCGGCGAAAGAATCCTTGGCCATTCCTTTGAGTAACAATTGCTTGAGTGGTCGTTGGTCCTTCGAAAGATTTGAAATTGAATCTCAACTCTTTGACCTTATCGACCACAGTTGGCAACTCTGGCACTTCAGCAGCGACACGAGTTTTCCAAAGCTCAGACGCTCGATCTAACAGTCCACTCCAATCTTGCGAAAATTCCGCATAGATTTTTCGGTCCAGCTTTGACGCTCCATCCAATCCCTTTCGCCCGCTTTCGGTAATTTTTGGATCGAGGCTAGCGAAATTACATAACTTCATGGCAATCGAGCTACTGGATCGATCTAGCGCTGTTGCAAGCTGGATTATTTCAGGATTTTTCGAATGTAATTTTCCAAATGGCAATTGGAAATACAAATACAAAGAAAGAACTGTTTCTTCTTCGGTCCAACGTCACCGACTTTCCGATATATCGCTCATTTGTGAAATTTGGCCCACGCAGTCGAAACTTGCAATAGGTTTAGATGGCATTTTTCTAGACTCCGATGTCATGTGCCCGAAAGCTGTCAGGACATTCCAAAGCCCTAGTAAAATTCTTCTCAGTGGACGCCGACTGCTGGCTAAGGATGGCCATAAGATGTCGTATTCCGCAAGGAACGGTGGTGGATACACGCTGGAAGCCGAGCTTGGGATAACGCCGAACGGCTATTCGGAGCCTGATTTCATGGGCTGGGAGGTGAAGCAATATGGCGTGGGTAATTTCACCAAGTTTCTGCCGAAATCGCCGGTAACGCTGATGACGCCCGAGCCAACGGGCGGCGTTTACAAGCAGGAGGGCGCGGAGGAATTTCTGCGCCGGTATGGCTATGCCGACAAGAGCGGCAAGCCGGACAGGATAAATTTTGGCGGTGTATACGCCTGCGGCAAAGATTTTCATGCCGATACACGTTTGCGCATTGCCGTAGATGGCTATGACCCGAATAGCGGGAAAATTACCAATCTTAATGGCGGAATTGTGCTGTATGATAAACAATACAATGTAGCAGCGGTTTGGTCATTCACCGGCATGATGCAGCATTGGAACCGAAAACATGCGCAGGCAGCCTATGTGCCATCGCTATTTCAAACACCTCCACCAGAATATGCCTTTGGGCCGCGTGTTTTGCTGGGCGAACAGACTGATTTTCTGCTATTTTTGAAGGCGTTTTCGGCTGGTGTTGTTTATTACGATCCCGGCATAAAGATCGAAAATGCTTCGACGGCAAAGCCGGAGATTAAGCGGCGTAGCCAGTTTCGGGTTAAACAAAACCAGATCACGCAAATGTATCATCGAAGCGAAATCGTCGAGCTTTAAACGCAACCCAATGCACGGGGGCCAAAGGGGCGATGGCCCCCCTTTGGTATGGGTTTGTTTGGGATAAGCAAAGCTTGTGTAATCGGGGATGAGGCCAGAGGTGGCTCGGTTTGTCTGCACAGGGATCGGCAACGGATAAGTGGATCGTCTGCCGGTTGCTTGGTTGAACTGCCGATATGGGGCGTCATGCAGGGAGGGCGTAGC
>JBBRXQ010000396.1:0-3074 GCA_038238515.1 Sphingomonadales bacterium
AAATCCCGCCGTGCAAAAGCGCGTGCCAGCGGTCTGCCCAGGGAGACTGGGCTTGATCGTGAATATGGGAGGCCCCCATCGCCGCTGCAATCCCTCCCCTTATGACGGCTGTGGATGATGAAAATTCAGTCTGGAGCGCTACGCGCTTTACCGTGAGTGTGATCTTCAGGAAGCAGGAATCGGCTGAATCACCGGCACTGATACAAAAACGGGCGGCGGTGGCGCCGATGTCGGAGCAGCAGTGGTCGGCGCCATTTGAGCTTCAGGCGCCATTTCAGCTTCAGGCACGGGCGTGGGTGCTGGTGCTGGTGCTGGCGCCGCAGGATAACGGCCATGCAACGCTTCGATTTCAACCTGACGGGCGCGCAGATAAGTTTTCCGGTATGTCAGATACGAATCGTTCGCGTCCTTCATCCGCTGCAGCTCTGCCTGCGTTTCGATGCGCTCATCCAGCGATTTCAATACGTTGGTCGGGATGCCATAGTAAAACGTGTTAAATGGACTGCCCACGATGGCGGGCACCATCAATCTGTCGACCGTCAGACCAAAAAAATCGCGCAAGGTTGTCGGCCCGATCAGCGGCAGATAAAGATATGGCCCCGGTCCAAGGCCATAATAGCCAAGCGTGTTGGCCAATCCGTTGCGGTAATAGGGCAAGCGGAACTGCTTGCTTGCCGCGACATCGATCAGCCCGCCCACACCAATAGTCGAATTGATCACAAACCGGCCCAGTGTTTCGCCCGCCTTGCCGGGATGGAGCTGGAGCAGATGATGAAGCGCTGATACCGGCTCAGTCACATTGCGCAGGAAGTGGCGAACGCCGGCGCGGATCGGCGAAGGTACGGCTTTGCTATAGGCACCAGCGACAGGAGCGATGTATTTGTCGTCAACTTTCTGCACCACCTGAAACGATTTCACATTGACCGATTCCAATGGGTCGATCTTTGGCTGCGCCTTGCGTCCCGAAACAGTAATGTCACTGGATGAAACAGCGGCTGGGTCAGGCGGCGAACTGGCCGTGGGTGGGGCAGCTTCAGCTGCCAATGGCTCACTAACCGAAACGGAATCATTCTGTGCGTCAGCCAAAACTACGGGATCGGCAACCATAACAAGCGAGGAAGCCAAAAGAAGCAGGCTCAAAATCAAAGACCTCCAGAGCTGAACGGCAGAGCTGAACGGCAACTGCTGATTAAACGCAGCTAAAATCTAGCCGCAAAAGTGTTCCGCCCCCGCCCGCTGCAAGCCCGCCCTTGCATCGCGCCATCAGATAACAGTCATACACGGCGATCCCGAAGCATCAAGCCCCCCTGCAAAAGCTGGATAGGCTTCGGAATCCCGCCACCAATGGCACAGTCAGAACGGCAGCTTGAACCCCGGCGGGATCCCCGCGGCCATCTGCACCTTTTGCATTTCCTCAGCCGCTGCGGCATCCGCGCGCGAACGGCAATCGTTGAATGCCGCCGCGACCAGATCTTCGAGTATACCTTTGTCGGCCTTTTCCATCAGGCTGTCATCGATGCTCACAGCGATCACGCGGCCTTTGGCAGAGGCGCGGATTTTCACCAATCCACCGCCTGCGGCGCCTTCAACCTCGATCTGATCAAGCCGCCCTTGCGCGTCTTCCATCTGCTTCTGGATCGTTTGCGCGGCTGCTTGCGCAGCTTGGATCATTTCTTCCATTGATTTCATGCGTGTTTGCTCCGGGGTTTTGGCGCATAATCTGGCGCGCTAGCTTCATCGATGATTTCCGCGCCGGGAAAGGCGGCCAGCGCGGCGATAACCAGCGGATCGCTGATCATCGCGGCCATGTCCTCAGCCGCCCGGCTCTCGGCCTGCTCGCGCAAGCTGGGCGCGGCATCGCCGCTGGTGCGGATCACCTCCCAGCTTTGCCCGGTGGCCCGCTCCAGCGCATCGCGCAGCGCAGGGCCAACATCTTCGTTAAAGCCGGGCACAAACTGATATTCTAGCACGCCGGGGCGCAGCGCGATCACCTGCACCCAATCGCGCATGATCTGCGCCGCGCGCAATTGGCCCGGCGCAGAGGGTTTCTCAACCTGATCGACCAGCTTCTGCCAATCCATCGCAATTGTTGCCGGGGCCGCAGCCCCAGCACCAGACCCAGCCACCAACCCTGCCTCGCCGCCCATCATTGGGGTCGCTGCAGGCCGCGAAGCCAGCTCCTCCATCCGCTTTATCAGCGCGCCCGGATCGGGCAATTGCGCCGCATGCGTCACGCGCAGCAGCGCCATTTGCGCCGCCATCAGCGGATCGGGCGCACCGCGCACCTCGTCATAGCCCTTCATCAGCAATTGCCACAACCGGTGCAGCTGCCCGGCATTGAGCGCGCTGGCCCATCCGGCAAAAGCCTCGCGCTCCTCGGCCGATCGCGCATCGGCGGTGCCGCTCACTTGCGCCAGCGTCACCTGATGGACCAGTTCCATCTGCGCGCGCAGCATCGCCGCAGGCTCGATCCCCAGCGCATATTGCCCCGCCACTTCGCCCAGCAAAGTCGTGCCATCGCCCGCCAGCACCGCGCCAAACAGCCGCCGCTGCATCGTCTTGTCGGCGAGCCCCAGCATCTCGCGCACTTGCGAAGCGGTTATATCTCCCCGGTCATCATCACCGCCCCCCGCCAGATCGGCATGGCTGATCGCCTGATCCAGGATCGAGAGGCCATCGCGCACCGAACCTTCCGCCGCTGCCGCGATCATAGCCAGCGCCTCGCCTTCTGCCGTCACGCCTTCCATCCGGCATATCTCGGCAAAATGCGCCTCCAGCATTTCGGCATGAATCCGCCGCAAATCAAATCGCTGGCACCGCGAAAGCACCGTCACCGGCAATTTTTCGACCTCGGTCGTCGCAAACAGAAACTTCACATGCGGCGGCGGCTCTTCCAGTGTTTTGAGCAAGGCATTGAAAGCATTGCGCGAAAGCATGTGCACTTCGTCGATGATATAGACCTTGAAGCGCGCCGAAACCGCCGCATAGCGCACCCCTTCGATAATCTCGCGCACATCGTCCACGCCGGTGTTGCTGGCGGCATCCATCTCGATCACATCGATATGGCGCCCTTC